>NZ_CP041666.1:602566-903849 GCF_007301515.1 Radiobacillus deserti | reverse complement strand
ATAATAAGAGACATAAGACAATAATGACAACTGACATCGGAAGTTGAGCACTATGATGTACGCTTGTATGCAACCACTCATAGAAGAAGGAATGAATTATTAAATAAACGATTGCAGCTCCTCCTAGACAAGATAAGCCAGCAATACGACCAATCCTCCCCTCTCCAAAAGCTACGAGTTGTGTCCACGAAACAGAAAATGACCAACCTAAGATAAGTGCACTAACCAATTGATATCCTTCATCAGCAGCCTTGAACCAGAAGGCAACCCCTACAAGAAATCCTAAAGCCCGACCGGCCATAATCCATACATACGAGGATCTTTCGTTAATTCGAGACAATGCTTGGGAACGCTGTACTGCCGAACCAGCCTGTAAAAACAAGGTGGCTTTGAACAAACCATGTAAAATTAAATGAATAATAGCTGCTACATACGCTCCTAATGCACACTGAATAAGCATAAAACCCATTTGTCCAATCGTGGAGCCAACTAGCTGACGTTTATAATCAACCTGGACTAAACTAATTCCGGATCCAATCAATACAGAAATACTTGCAAGAAGAAGCAAAATAATCGAAGCTATATCCCCATTAAAAAGAGGTGAAAACCGAGTTAACATGATTCCTCCTGCATTTACTAAACCTGCGTGCATGATAGCAGAAACAGGTGTTGGAGCGACAACCGACTCAACTAACCACCTTTGGAATGGCCACTGAGCTGCTGGAATTAACACTGCTAATACAATCAGTAAATTGATTCCTGTTCTGTACCACGCACCAATTTGAGCTAAACTTTCATCAGTTAGAGCTAATGATAACTGCCATTGGCCTGTAACTTGAAAAATCAAAATCACTGCACATAATAGGGAAAACCAACTTAATGTAAATAAACGGCCAGAAACCTTGGCAGCTTCCCTTGCTGCTAACCAACCACGGTTTAATCTAATAAGTAAGGTTAAACCAGCAAGAGTAGCTCCCCAACATATAACCATTAGTCGCAAGTCACCGCTTAACCACGTAATGGAAGCGAAACCTGTAATGAATGTAAAAAGTGTAAAATACTTACGATAAGAGCGATCCCCCATTAAGTAACGCACAGAGTATCGTTGAATGATTAAACCAATCGAAAGAACAAAGAAAGCCATCAACCAAGCTAAGGAATCCAAATGCCAAGGACCAACGTCCCCATTCACACTTTTATCAAAAAGAGGCACTAATGAAACCAATGACGGTAAGGCAACAATTCCAATATGAATGCGGACATAACGTAAAGGTACTCGTGGATGCAAAAATAATAATCCACTTAGCCCTGATATGATAAGCAATATGAAAAATACTACTAACAATGATGACGAACTAAGCGAAATTAACACAGAACATTCTCCCCTCAGCATTACATTTAAAAAAATATATCTTATATATCTTTGTCAACGGTCAAACCTTTTATGAACTCTATCCTGACTATTGTGTAGATTGTATCTACTTAAAAAACAAAAACCGACAACTTCAAAATTCCAATGATCGTGAATCATTGAATCTTGAGAATTGTCGGTTTTACTTCAACTAACTTCAACTAAGTTTTTTGAAGAACTACCTTAAATAAATGTTTACATCCTGCTCTTCTTATACGTCCATCTAATCTAACACCTTGCACTATATCACATTACCTTCCATCCTCATCTGTTTAAAGCTTTTTCATTTCATCAATATATAAATATTAAAAAAATGCTAAAGCCAAAATAAATGAGAAGGAAAAATAACCCTTTTTCGAATGTTAGGTTATTTGATAATATATACTAATTTATCAAATTTGTCAAAAACTTAACTCCCCTGATTCTTTCTTTTTCAAAGAAAAATAAAAGTAATTATATAAAAAAGTTGGAAAGCAATTAATATTCCTTATAAGGGATAATGTATGTGTAGAAACTTGAATGATTTCACAAGGAAAAAGGAATTTTCGGTACCATTTAGATTTCATACGAATACGCTTTAGTAAGGAGGCGTGCGTATGCAAATTAAAATAGCATCCCCATCGGAAATCCGTTATATCCGACATATGGGGCATCAAATTGTCTCAGAGCTTTCTGCTGGGTACGTCAAGGAATCCCCCCATCTACAGTCCGATCAATTTGTAGAAAACAGCGTATATCTCGTATTAGTAAACCAAGGGAAAATAGCTGGATGGATTATCTTCGGCGACGTTTTTGACATCTATACAAACAAAATGAAAGGCATGATATCCGAGGTATATATCTTTCCCTCTTACCGAAAACAAGGATGGGGAAAGCAGCTAATGGAGAAAGCACTCTTCGTCTGTAAACAACGAGGCTTAGAGGACATACAATTAAATGTATTTGCTGGAAATGAAGCAAAGAAGTTGTACGAAGCCATGGGATTTCAAGAAATATCTGTTATTATGGAGCGAAAATTATAAAGAAACAGCCATCCTTTAGGAATGGCTGTTTTCGCTATTATTCAGCTACCGTTCCCGGTGGGCAATCTTCTCCACCGTAATAACTTATACCGACAATGACTAGTAAAACGAACAGTACCACTAACAAGATGAAGTCATTGTTTCCACCTGTATACGCTCCAGCAACTGGTTTACATTTGCGGCCATAACCGCCGTATCCGTATCCATAACCAAATCCCATGCTCTCACCCCCTTAGCTCTTTATCACAACATATGTAACGAAAAGAAAAAGCGGGAGGGCACTTATCTAATAGAAGAGAAAAATGATGTGATAAACGCAATAAAGACGCTGTAATAGCGCTTATCTACATCGTTTGATCTTTTTCACTAGGTTGAGAAGCAACAATCTCGTCTGGAGTTTCCTTTAGCGTTTTTTGCTTTAAAACTAATACGGTATAAACCGTAGCACCTGTCAATAGCATGATCTTCACCCATAGAAAAGGCACAACAATGGCTGAAAATAAAATGGTAATCCATATAAAAGCAATGCTAAAAATCTTCGCTTTTAGAGGAATTCCTTCCCCTTTACGAAAGCTCTTGATATAAATGTTCAATTGCTTGTGATTCATTAACCAGTTGTATAGTCTATCCGAGCTTCTGACATAGCAAAATGCTGCAAGCAGCAAAAAAGGTGTCGTTGGTAGCAATGGGAGAAAAATCCCTAACACTCCAAGTGCGACAGAGATGGATCCTACACCAATTAATAAGGATTTCTTAAGAACTTGTATCACGATTACACCAACTTTGTTCGTTTGTAGGCACAATACTCATGTTTATCGGTAGTCCATGTAATAATACCCCATGAAAGCAGTATATTTAGTTAAATCTTAATTCGTTTGACCAGATTAATCAATTCTTCTGATCCGCATTTCTGAGAGGAAATATCTGTCATACAGGATTTTAATTGTATTTTCTTTCGTTATAGTAAACACTAAAAAAGAAAAGATGGGAGGTATGAGAAATGGGAAGAGACCGTCAAGAAAAGAAGCTAAGAAAAGAAGGAAAAGTAGAAGCTGATCGCGATCAAGACTTACATTATGGCGGAGCTACTAAATTAGCTAAGAATGATGTAAGAGGTTCAAATAAGCGTCAATCATAAAAATGAGGTTGAGACATAGTAAGCAATGAAAAAACGAACAATTATAATTAATACCTATACCCCGCTCCGGAAATATACGACGCTTTCCGCGGGCGGCTGGTGAGTCTCCCACTGGAGTCTACGTATAGTTCCGGAGCTAGTATAGGCTGTTGTTCGGCTTTTAGGCTTATCTTATCTTTTTCGTTATGTCCCAGCCCCTCTATGGCGTTAACGGTACCGTAAGATTTTCCCCTACTTCGAGAACCGTGTCTTGATGATTTTCTACTGGTGCAAATACTAATACATATTGTCCTAACGGCCCTGGAAGTTCATTTTTATTAAAAATCGGCTCTATTTTCTCTCCATCAGCCTTTAGAAAAACTCCAGACTTTGATTTATCCACAGAGTAGCCATATCCTTTTTCAATCTTTCTTGCATTTAGATATTGCTTTTCTAATTTACTCATGACATCGAACTTTTCTCCGGTTTCATCCACATATGGTCCAGTATCCGTCCCTGTTACAACTATACGGGTATCAAATGCCGAGTACTCTACCTCTTTTATCGTGTATGTTTCATTTTTGAATGTAAATTCCTTGTTTAGTTTAATTGTTTCACGTTCCGCTATATAGGATTCCGTAAGATTAAGCTTCAATGGCCATGTCGTTTCAATCTTAATAAATGACGGCCCCTCATTACTATCATTCCACTCAGTTATATTTCTCAGCTCTAACGTAATATCTTGTCCTTCAAATTTTTCAATAGAATCAAAGGCTAGAGCCTGAACGACTTTGTTCTCGCTCTTGTCATAATATCTACTACCCCAGCCCACATGGTTTAGTTCCTTTTCCCTACCACTCGCATCTACGACAAATACGGAGCTCTTCCCTTCAAAAATGTCTAAAGAATAATTTTGTAAGTCCGTACTTTCACTTTGATAAGTCAGCAAAAGCTTGGTTTCTTTTGAATCGGTTAGAATACTCTGGAACTCTACTGTGATGTCATGCTTCTCATCATAATAGGTTTTGTTAATCGCTTGGCCATATCCTTCTTCTAATACTTTCTGCAAGCCTTGATCATCAATGTGATCACTTACAAAGATTTTGTCATACATCTCCTGTATAGCTGCAAGAACTGGTGTAAAGGTCAAAATGGAAATGGAAAAAATACCTATTAACGCAGCTATGGCTACTCTTTTGTACCATGCTGGTGAATGACGACGATACGGCATCTCGGAACTAGCTTTTCGAACCCCAAGCTTCGCACGTTCGTGTAAGCCCTTCGGTATCTTGATTTGTTCGAGCTCCTCTTTTAAGTGACTCATTACATCTCAACTCCTTTTAATTTTTGTCGAAGCTTACTAAGCGCTCGATATAAAATAGATTTTGCAGTTCCTAGTGGAAGTTCTAAGAGTTCTGCTATTTCTTTGAAAGAATAGCCTTTATAATATTTAAGGAGTATGATGCTTTTTTCATCTTCATCAAGTTGATTCATTAAGTCCTGTAGTGTGATGGAAAGCGAAACATCTTCCTCTTCCTTCCCTATAAATTCTTCATATTCAGGGTTTAGATGAATGACTTTTTTACTTTTTCTTAATACATCGATGGAGCATGTAACAGCAATTTTAATAAACCATGACTTTACATACTCTGGCTTTTTCAATGTTCCAATTTTCTTAAACGAACGATAAGCCACTTCTTGGACAACATCCAGTGCGTCCCCTTCATTTTTCACATATACGTAGGCCATTCTATAAATATCTTTTTCAAAGCGCTGGAATAGTTTTAAAAAAGCTTTTTCATCCCCTTTTTGAGCCTTTTTCACTAATTTATCCATTTTTTTTATCCTCCCCCGCTATAGCCTTCTCTTATTAGACTTCATTCGGGTTATTTTGGCTTAAACTTTTTTCTCTATTTAACTATATTAACAATTGTCAATGTTGTCTCTCTTTACTTAATACCCTCTCACAAAGAAATAGTTGACTTCCAAGTCATTGCCGCCTATACTTAGTCGAGTAAATGGATAATCCGTTTAATAGCGGAGAGGTTCTTAGCATAAACCCTCTATAAAAAACTAAGGACATATCAGTGATTTATACAGTCATGTCCCTTGGGGCGTGACTTTTTTATTTGTTAAAGGAGGCTTATATCATGGCAGGAAGAAGAGATGACGATCTAAAGGATCTTACCTTACTCGGTAATCAAGCTACATCATATGCGTTTGACTATGCACCAGAAGTCTTGGAAACTTTTGATAACAAGCATGTGAATCGAGATTACTTTGTAAAATTTAATTGCCCCGAATTTACGACACTTTGCCCAAAAACCGGACAACCTGACTTTGGGACTGTCTATATTAGTTACATTCCAGACGAAAAAATGGTAGAAAGTAAATCATTAAAACTATACTTGTTTAGCTTTCGTAACCATGGAGACTTTCATGAAGATAGCATGAATATCATTATGAACGACTTAATTGATTTAATGAATCCACGTTATATCGAAGTATGGGGGAAATTTACACCAAGAGGGGGAATTTCTATCGATCCATATTGCAACTATGGACGTCCTGGAACGAAGTTTGAAAAAATGGCTGATCACCGTATGATGAATCATGATATGTATCCAGAAAAAATTGATAATCGCTAATGAGGGTTAGCTAGTTCCTTTCTTCAAAAGAAAGGATGATTTTTTGATGTTCATGTATTTAAATGCACTGTTCGCTGGATTATTAATATTATCCAATATCCTTGGTGTTAAACTGTTCAGCATAGGCAATATCATGCTCCCTGCTGCTGTAATCGTATATGTAGTAACGTATCTAATCACCGATGTGATTGGAGAAGTATATGGAAAAAAAGCAGCCCAAAGTACTGTGAAAGCTGGCTTCTTTGCACAAGTAGTTGCTCTTATCTTTATTTATTTGGCGATTCAACTACCATCCGCACCAGTTTTCGAAAATCAAGAATCCTTTGCTACCATTCTTAGTGGCAGCTTTCGTGTCATGGTAGCAAGCTTGATAGCATATTTGCTTAGTCAAAATATTGATGTATTCATATTCCATCGCTTGAAGAAGCAGCATGGGGAGAAAAAGTTATGGTTACGGAACAACGTTTCAACGATGCTTAGTCAATTAGTCGACACGACTGTATTTATTACGATAGCCTTTTACGGGACAGTTCCAAACACCGTTTTGCTCACAATGATTGCCGGTCAGTACGCAGTGAAATTCTTAATTGCCTTGATTGACACACCAATCGCATATCTATTAGTGTACTTTGCTAAAAAATAAGAATAAACAAAAGAGCACATCGGGATTCCGAGTGCTCTTTTCTTAAGGCATGAAATAAATATCTCGGTACAAAACCTTTATCGTCGCCGTGCTAACTTTCGATTGTTGATTATCCTTTTCCCCTAATGCAGCCAAGAGCTTCTCGATTTCTCTCTCTATCCCTTTATAACTGCTTTCTTCTCCTAAGAGTTGGTACTTCCATTTTTCTCGCTCATACATGTCCCTCAGTTTTTCTGTCTCTTCCGTTGCTTCCTTCCAGTTTTTTTCATCCGTTTGCTCATTAATTTCATCAATCGTACGTATAAATGGATTTTCCGTCTCCTTCACTCCCCATCCCCCTAATAAACAAATCACAACAATACTTGTGAGAATTAATTCCCTGACTTTTTTCATGCTCTCATAATCCCCTTCCTAATGTATTCTTATTCGTAATTTGTCCAATAATGGGAAACATAACGTAAATTAGTGGTGGAGGATATTTCCATGCCTGAATTCTTACTCATTTTAGTTCGGTCCATTATCTCTTTTATCGTCATTTTATTAATGGCGCGTATCATGGGGAAAAAACAAATTTCACATTTAACGTTTTTTGACTATGTAATTGGAATTACGATTGGGAGCTTAGCTTCAGAAATCTCGGTAAACCAAAACCTAACCATGATTGACGGCCTTTTGGCTCTAATCGTATTTGGAGGGTTCTCTTTGCTTTTGAGCTTTATTTCCATGAAATCTATTCGATTTCGTATGCTCGTCGAAGGCCGGCCGACAGTCCTTATTCAAAATGGCAAGATATTAGAAGAAAATTTGTTCAAAGTAAAAATGACACTAGATGATTTAATCCTTTTCCTAAGAGAAGAAAATGCTTTTACATTTTCGGATGTGGAACTTGCTGTACTGGAGACGAACGGAAGAATGAGTGTAATGAAAAAAACGGATCGTCAACCAGTAACACGAAAAGATCTTGGATTGGATATTCCACCTGAGCATACCCCAAAAGTTGTAATTATGGATGGGAATGTATTAAAGAAAAGTCTCACACAAATGGGATTTTCAGAAGAGCAGTTACTAGAAGAAGTAAAGAAACAAGGAGCACACCGATTTGAAGATGTATTCGCTGCACAAATCGATTCAAAAGGGACTGTTTTTGTGGATTTATATCAGGAACAGGCTACACGTCCAGAAATAAAACAAGAGCAGCTTTTAACTGATAAATTGAAAAAAGCACAAAAAGAATTAGAAACACTTGCCTCAAAGACGAAGGACTCGAAAGCTAAAGCAGCTTATGAGAAAGAGATGGGAACGTTGAGTGAAATGATTAGGAACATAGACACCTTCTTGAAAATGAAATAAAACCCGAGTACGGATACTCGGGTTTTAGCTTGCTATTAATACATTTCCGAAACAGTTTTCGGGTTCATATAAAGAATTAAATAATCTGGTCCACCTGCTTTGGAATCTGTACCAGACATTTTGAATCCACCAAATGGATGATATCCGACAATCGCACCTGTACAGTTACGGTTGAAGTATAGGTTTCCAACATGGAAGCCATATTTCGCTTTTTCGATGTGGTCACGATTTTTCGTGATTACCGCACCAGTTAGACCGTACTCGGTGTTATTAGCAATTTCTAGAGCATGATCGAAATCTTTTGCTTTAGAGAAGGCTAAAACTGGTCCGAAGATTTCTTCTTGCATGACACGGGCTTTTGGATCTACGTCTGCAAAGATGGTTGGGTCGACGAACCAACCTTTTGAATCATCGTAAGAACCACCTGCAACAAGCTTCCCTTCTTCTTTTCCAATTTCAATGTAGCTAGTAATTTTATCAAATGCTTTTTGGTTTACAACAGGTCCCATGTACATGCCGTATTCTGAAGGATCCCCAACAGAAAGTTCTTTTGCTAACTCTACGACTCTGCTTACCACTTCGTCATACACTTTTTCATGAACGACAGCACGAGAGCCTGCAGAACATTTTTGACCAGAGAAACCAAATGCAGAAGTTAAAATGGACTCTGCCGCTAATTCAAGATCCGCGTCTTCATCAACTACAACAGTATCTTTTCCGCCCATTTCTGCAATTACCTTTTTCAAGTGTGTTTGACCTTCTTGCACTACAGAAGCACGGTTGTAGATACGTGTACCCGTTGCACGAGAACCAGTGAAGGTTACGATCGCTGTTTTCGGATGATCAACCATGTAATCACCAATCTCAGCTGGATCACCAGTAATGAAGTTTGCTACTCCATTTGGAAGACCTGCTTCTTCCAATACCTCAAAGAATTTATACGCAATGATTGGAGTCGGCTCTGCTGGTTTTAATAGAACCGTGTTACCAGCAACTAATGGAGCAACAGTTGTACCAACCATGATGGCAAACGCGAAGTTCCATGGTGGAATAACGACGGTGATTCCTGCTGGTGTATAGATGTAACGGTTATGCTCTCCTTCACGACTATTCAATGGTTTGCCGTCTTTTAACTCGATCATTTGACGAGCATAATATTCCATGAAATCAATACCTTCCGCGACATCCGCATCTGCTTCTTTCCATGGTTTACCTGCTTCTTTAATGAGAAGAGCTGTAAAATATGCTTTGCGACGACGAATAATAGCAGCAGCACGCACTAAAATATTAGCACGTTGCTCTGGGTCAACAAGCGCCCAAGCAGTCGCAGCTTGCTCCGCAGCAGTAAAGGCTTTCTCCACGTGATCTGTAGTCGCCTTAGATGCATACCCAATCACTTGTGATTTATCAGCTGGGTTAACGGATTCAAATTTATCGTTTGTTTCCACTTTTTCCCCATTGATAACAAGTGGATAGTTTTGGCCTAATTCTTTTTCCACACTTTGGAGAGCAGCTTCTAGCTCTTTTCGGTTTTTGTCTACAGTGAAATCTAAGAATGGCTCATGATGGTATTTTGGTAACATATGTACTCCTCCAATTCTTTTGTAGTTATTTATTCCATACCCTTAACCTAGCACATTCAATCAAAAAGATAAAATGATATCTATGCGCTTTTTGTCACAATGTAAAGGTTTACGTTTTTAAGGTTAATTGGATAATATTTCGACACAATTCGGGTAGTGCCTGTCACTCCGTCTTATTCGACATATATTGACAAACACCGGGTGGTGACAGGCACCAAACATCTGGCACCAAACATCTTACTAGCCAAATCCTTGCTCTTTCCCTTATAATCCTTCCATACAAGAGGCAATCTATTAAAGATCTCATCATAAAGGGGATTATTATTTGATACAGGTATATAGTGATGTCATATCGTTTCGAGGAAGTCATTATGACTTTGGATATAAACAAGGGGAACTTCTGAAAGATTCACCCATTCTCCCTAACCGCAACAAACAATGGGCCTCACGAAAAAAACGGCATTTTGTAGTAAATGAAGAAAGGGCCATTAAGCTGCTAACAAAATTCCTCCCTGGGATTATGGATGAACTACAAGGCTTAGCAGATGCGCTTGGCTGGAAGTTAGAGGATGCCCTCAAAGAATTCGGTGGCTATTATGTTGAATATGGACGAAGTGGTTGTTCCATCTTAACTGGTCCAACCTTCTTTATTCGTAATTACGACAGTCGACCAGATTCCTATGAAGGACGCTATGTGTTATATCAACCTTCAGATGGTGGATATGCAACCATTGGACCGTCCATGCAAATTACAGGACGCATGGATGGGATGAATGAAAAAGGGCTAACCATGGGGTATAACTTCATTAATCGCATCAAGTCAGATGACGGTTTTGTATGTAATATGATTGGTCGAATTATACTGGAAGCTTGTGCCAATGTGGATGAAGCAATTGAAGTACTGAAGGAAATTCCACATCGTACCTCCTTTAGCTATGCGTTACTAGATGCAAGTGGAAAAAGTGTCGTGGTCGAGGCATCACCAAGATCAGTGGTAGCTCGAGACTCCAACATCAGTACCAATCATTTTGAAATGTTAACCGAGGAAAATCGCTATCGTATGGATGATTCAATAAGGAGGCAAAACCTTTTACAAGCCCATCGAAAAGGCAATATCAATCAAGCATTTCAAATGCTGAATCGTACAGACAACGAAGTATTTTCAAAAAAATACGGAGCCTGGTCTGGTACGCTTCACACGGCAGCTTATGCCCCAGAGGAAAGAAAGACATGGTTTGCAATTGGGGCAGATCGCATGCCGGTAATTTTTGATTTTAATCGTTTTCTACAAGGAGAGAAAATGAACGTAAAGAGAATAAAAGGGGAACTTGATTATCATACGCCGTTTATTAATATGGAATTACTTTAAGAACTCAAAAAAACACATCCCGATATATAAAAATTTATATCGGGATGCTTTTATAATAATATGAAAGGGGAAGGTTCATATTATTTCTTTTAACCTTTTTCTCTATCTTTACTATATTCTATTATCATATATTAAAATTGACTTTGCGTTTGACCTGATGAATTCGCACTTTTTAAGGGTAAAGAAATATTATCCTTCTCTTTTTCATAGAAAAAGGGTTGATAAACTAGTAACAAGCAGGATAATAACCCCTCTATAATTATTGGATGTCGTATGAATACATTGCACTATCCAATTCAATCCTAATTACTTTCATTTTTTGAAACATTAGATAATATTCTTTTCCAAATATTCGTTTTAGGCGGTTGGTATTCTGTGAACATATTTTTTCCTGATTTTTTCGATGTGTACAATGCCTCATCCGCTTCTTTTAAAAGTGTTTTTGCATCTTTTCCATTTTCATAATATGCAATACCTATACTTGCAGTTATATGAACAGTGTCTGAGTTTATAGAAATCGGCTGCTCCACTGCGCCCACTATTTTTTGGCAAATATCTCTAACGGATTCCTTATCATCAGCACGAGGAAGCACTACTTGAAACTCATCTCCTCCAAAACGAGATACAGTATCTACATTACGAACACTTTCTTGAATTCGCTTAGCAAACTGAATAATTACTTCATCTCCAACATCATGACCATAGGAATCATTAATAGATTTGAAGTTGTCACAGTCCATCATTAGTACCGCTGTTACAGTTTCCTTGTAATTGGCTTTTTTAAGTGCTATCTCTAACTGTTTATTAAATAAGTGACGGTTTGGTAAGCCAGTTAATTCATCAAATAATGCGAGCATCTCTAATTCCTTTTCTCTCTCTACTCTATTGGATATGTCTCTGGAAACAAACACGATTTGTTCTATTTCCCCATCATCATTCAATACCGGAGCTCCTTTTGTATGAACCCACAATGCTACTCCGTTCTTATTCAATCGACGATATTCAATCTCACTGGATCTTTCTGTTTCAAGTATATTTTGAAAAAAGTTCTCTACTTTAAGCATATCTTCTCTATGAATAAAGGAAAGAAATGACTTGCTGACAAAAAAGTCAGGAGACATATTCGTAGCCTGCTCGTGAGATGGGGAAGCATATAAAATTATACCTTCCTTATCCGTAACACTAATCAAATCATTTGTATGTTCAACGATAACTCGATAACGGTTTTCTGTTTCTTTTAACTTATTTTTTAAAGATTTTATCTTTTCAACATCCTTATAAACGGCTACCCCCCCTTTAAATTTCCCTTCATCCATGATTGGAGAATAAGAGGATAATACATTTATAATTTTTGAGTCTTTTGTAATTCGTCGCGACTTATGTGCTTCGATAACCCTTCCTGACCTTAAATAATTTAAGATTTCAGAAAACCTATCTTTTTCTTCAGATGTTAAAATACTTATTTTTGGATTCTCTTTTATTTCACGATTCGTCCAGCCAAACATATTTGTATAACTAGGGTTTACAGAAACATAATCTCCATTTTCATCAAATGTAAATATGGCGTCTGCGACATGATGAAAGATTAATTCAAGTTCTTCTTTTGTCCTACTTAGTTCCTTTTGTCGATTTTTTACTTCTGTAATATCTCTTGTTATGGAAATAAGATATTCGCAAGTACCGTTTTCATTTATTATCGGTGTTACTCTTGATTCAACCCAGACATAATTCGATACGGATGTTTCCGGATGGGCTGGAAAAGCAATCCTGTCTTCATAAGTCACCGTTTCCTCTGATTCAATCGCTTTCTTATACTTTTCCTTTATAATGTTAACGGATGATGCCGGCATTAAATTTTCTAATGATTTCCCACTATAATCCTTCGGAAAATTCAATAATTTAATGGCCACTTCATTTGCCGTAACATAACGAAATACTCCATCATTCCCCACAGAGATTAAAAAAACCATATCAGAGATGCTATTAAAAATTAAATCTAAGTTTCGAAAATTCCTTAACTTCTCGAACACTATTTCTCTTCCCCCTTTTACACGATGATTTTCATAATTGTTAATAAGCCTTGTAAAAAGGGTTTATTAATTCATAATTAACCTTGCATTATTATTTTTACAATTAGAAACGAACGATTCAAGTAAACGGACTATCCCTTTGAAGGAGTTGGTTTACCCAATACTTCCCCCCCAAGTATTTCGGATAGCTGAAGAAGTTCAAATATTTCATGAACCTCTTCACTTACATTAGAAATCGTTATACCAATGTTTTGTTCTTTTAATTTTTGAACTAAGCTAATCAATAATCCCATTCCTGTTGAATCTACAAAAGGAACACTTGTAAAGTCAAGATTTACTGATTTTAACTTTAATAATTTTGGTGTTAAATCATCATCAATAATTTCAGTGCCTTCAATATCTAAATCACCATCTAATAATACATTTAAGTAAATCTCTTCTTCTACTAATGAAAACTTCAACATAGCTGACCCTCCATTTATTTAAACACGATTTGATTGTTCTCGTCTAAATAGGCCTCCACATCTTTTCTATCCTCCTGTAATGTATAACTCACATTACCTATTTTCAATACCGCCCCTTCCATCACTCTTGTCATCTTAATAGTTTGATCATGCGGAACAGCTACGGTTGTTTTAGTACCACTGTTAGACCCAACTTCATAGACCTCTACACCCAGTCGGCCGTAAACTTGTCCACCCCGGACAACACCTGAAATAATCAATTTTCCTCCAGCATGCACTTTGGTATTAATACAACCTTTACCCGTAATATTCACATTGCCACTACAATATAATCTACTATGGATTGCATCTGATACGGTTATATAAGAATTCGGTTCCACCGGAGTCTCACTAATAATATATAACCCCTTTATAGATTCTGATAAATCCAATAAATGATCTAATGTGATGGGGGTTGTTGAAAGGGACATAAAGATACGATTAATAGAATCAGATATTTGAACCCAACCATCATCTTTTTCAAAATAATTTTTTCCTCTTTCCATAACAAGTTGATACTTCTTAGCCAAATCGATAAAACCTTTAAACTTCTTTTCTACGAGAATTTTTATTAAAGGTTGTAATCCAGTAATCAAAAAATCATTTGACTTGAAGCCAGGTGAATTGGTTAGTTGATTTATTACAGCAATCATCCTTTTAATCTGCTCATACATCGTACCCAATAAATGACCTAATTCAGCAACAAGCATATTGTTTTTACCAGCAGAAATCTCTGAACCAATAACATTACCCTTAATCGTAATAGAGTTCAAGGAGTCTAGCTTAGCTTCACTTACTGATCGATGTACTAAAATATCGCCATCCGCTTCTACCAACATATTCTCTTGAACCTCACCCAAAACTTCAACGTCTCCACTAAATCTAATATTTCCAGATTCTAAATTAATGTTCCCTTCGTGTACAAGTTTTGGGTATATATTTGCTTTTACAAGTTGACCCCTTTGTTCAATATGAGGACGACCAGATTCTGTTGCAATAAGTTTATCCGCTTCCATCACAATACCGTCTCCTACCTTGACAACAATCGGGTGTACCTTGGACACCCGTAATGGTTCGTTAGTGACTAGAATCCCTGCTTCTCCAGGAATCGGAGGATGTATGATCGCAACTATTTCACCTTTTTGTACGGCAGGTATTATTTTTCTTTCCCTAAAATCTACCTTCCCATGTTGATCTTCCTTCAGACTATTTGTCATGTTAGTATCAACTACTATTTCCACCCGTCCATCTACACCAGGAATACTATTCTTCCCCGTCGCGATTTGATAGCTTCTTTGATCAGTACTCTTAAGTGCCTTAAGAATCTCCGTGGGATGAACTCCATATGCAACTTGTAATTCTTGTAATTTTGTGATTACATCCTGATAAGTTAACGTATTTTTAATCTCTCTTCTCTCTTCTAAAACTAATGCAATATGCTCATTCGGTTCTACATTTGCGATATGATAGTGAGCAATGTATCCCGGATTAACGTTAAGGAAAACCGCTAATTTTTCTTTATTGATAGAAATCTCCCATTGGGTTTCTTGTACTTTTTCTTTATCATATTCCAATATTATGTCATCTTTTTCAGATACTACTGTACTTTTATCTGTTACAACTATATTATTTTTTCTGAGCTGGATACCTTCACCAATTGTAACTGTTGAATAGTGAGATGGTGAGTCCATTACAAAAAGTACATTGTCCTGCACCCATGCCTTCCCTTTTTTTGATTCTGAATTCGTATGGTGTGAATATTTCCCTTCGACTGGCGTAGCTGCTTCCTCTACCGTTAAGTCCTCCACAATTTGTTCCATAGACGTATAACCATCAGTTATTTCCGTTACATGTTGTTTGTTATTCAATGACAACTTTACTACCGCTGGTTTTTTTCCTAAACCAATAAATCCGGTGTTCTCCATTCGCAATATTTCTATTTCCACTTCGCTTTTGGACGAGTTCAAGATTTTTAACCCTAAGTGAATGGCTTCCTCAATATTTTTCCCTTTAGAAATAATACTCTGCATACCCATCCCCTCCTATTGATTTATTACTGGGAAATTATAGCTTGTTATTTTCGTTTCATCCTTATTTACTTTTAGTAAAACCATCGTAATATCATCTTTTTGGGGAGCGTTATTCGTGAATATTTCTATCGAATGGACAATAGCCTCTTCAATTTCATTTACATCCTGTGATGCAGTTTTAAGAAGTGTATTTTTTAACCTATCTTTCTTATACATTTGCCCCTCTTGATTTCTCGCCTCTGTAATACCATCTGTATAAAAGAAAACAAGCGTCTCATCTGACAAGACTAGCTCATTCTCTACATAGGAGGTGTCCGGTAATCCTCCAAGCATAACTCCCTTTGTTTTCGGAAGCTCTTCGATCTTTTCTGGGGAATCACAAACAATCGGAAAGCTATGACCTGCACTTGCATACGATAGTACCTTAGTAATAGGATCCCAATCTGCACACAACACTGTGACAAAAGATCCAAGTGTTCGAAGATCTGAATACAAAGCTTTATTCATTGCAGAAAGAGTATCACCTGGTCCTTTTGTGCTTTCCGATGCACTACGAAAGGCACCTCGAGTAAGAATCATTAACATCGCAGCAGGTATTCCTTTTCCCATTACATCCCCTATTACAATTCGTACTTTTCTATTGGGCAGAACATAAAAGTCAAAATAATCACCGCCAATAAGCCGCGCAGGTATAGAAAGACCCGATACTTCCCCTTTATCAATGGTCGGTTTTTCCCCATTTAAAAGCTTCATTTGAATGTTACGTGCTAATTTAATTTCCCGCTCCAGTGTTTTGCTCAACTCGTTCGAATAAGGAGTATTATAGGAAAGCTCTCTTCGAAACATATTAATTACCTCCCTCATTAAAGGATTTCATAATTTCAAATAACCCGATAGTTTGGAATAAGTCTTTAACGGCTTCATTCATACCATCTAATTGAATTTGGAATTTTTTCTCTCTACTAACATGTAATAAATTTATAATGGCACCTATACCAGTAGAATCAATAAACTCCAACTCTGAACAATCAATAATTACTTGTTGTACACTTTCTTCAATGGATATAATTTCTTCTGTGAATGGATCTATCGTTGAATAATCCAAGAAACCATCAATATAGATGGTACACACATTTCCATCTCTCTTTTTCGTTACTTTAACGAATTCCTCCATCTACTTCACCCTATTCATCTATATTGTCATGATTTAACCGAAACTGGTCTATATTATCCATTAATTTTCTTGAAATTTCAGATAATGAGGAAGACTGACTAGTTAGTGATTGAATTAAATCCGATAATGTAATCGTCATATTAGTTGTCACATCGGATTGCTTTCCTATCAATTGTTTAATAGCTTGAATTTGTCCAATCAACAATGCGGACTCCTTTGTTTGAACTTGATTTAAAAATTCTTCTAAATGGTCAAATAAATAAGTAACCTCAGCTATCGTTTCGCGTGCAGTTGATGTATAGTCGATGGACATGTTATAAACCTTATCGACCGTCTTATTCGTTTCTGTCTCTAACAGATACGCATGACACTCGGTCTTAACTGCATGTTTATACGTATTAACCAAGACATCATTTAACGAGCTCGCCATTTTATTTACACTATTGGAAAGCTCTCCTATCTCATTCTTACTAGTAACAACATTTCGTGCAGTGAAGTCTCCATTCTCAAGCTTTAAAATTTGCTTTCTTACTTTTTGAATATTCGAATAAATACTACTAAAGAAGCCAGTGGAATATAAAACCAGTACAGATAAGGAAATGATGCCTGAAAGAACAAGAACTACTGTAGAAAAATGTTCCGAATTTTTTAGCTCACTATATCGAAGTGCAATATATATTACATTTCCATCTTCCATTGGTAAAAAAGATTTATAGATTTCTTTGCCATTGTATGTCTCCGAATAACTTTTTCTTTTGCCATCCTTTATCATCGATTGAATGATCTGTATGTCTTTATTATCTTGAAACGTATATTCACCGCATACTACCTCTTGAAGGCTAGAAGCACCCTTCTTTAGGATACTTGGGTCTATAATAGCAATCTCATGAACGTAATCACTTGATTGCTTTATTTCACTAAACCATTCAGCGTGTCCTACCTTATAATTAATTGTTTCGAAGTTGTCTACTTCTAGGAAAGGATTAATTAAAAATTTAGTACCTGGTACATTATAATAAGCATTCTTATAATGTTCAGGAGTGTCCGAATGAGTAATTGATTCGTTAAATTTAAGAACCACAACATCGTCTGTTTTATAACTGATCAACGATGTTGTCTCTCCTGTCATAGCCCCATTCAAGAAAGACCTCATCATTACATCTCCAAAAGGGTTTTGTTGCCGTAACTGTAACCCTACATTTTCAGGATTAGTTGAGCTTATATTGACGATGTCATTTTGCTGTATCTCCCATAGGTTTATTCCAGCTATACCAAGTTCTCTACTCCATTTAACTAATTCTCCATTCGTAACACTCTGTAGAGTACCCTCAGTTAATCTCTCAGCAACTATGTAGGAGTCGCGGACTAATCGGTAATCTAGTTGTTTCTCCAACTCTTTCGTTGCAAGATCGTTTTTTTGGATAACATATTCAATGGACTTTGAGATGATTTGAATCTCTCGAGATATACTGTCGTGAGTGTGCTTGTGTATCAAAAATACTTGAAAGGAAGCGAAAGCAACTGCAATTACAAGCAGAAGCACAATTATCCGGATAGTAAACTGTTTTTTTAATGATGGAAACTTATTGCCTAGCTCTCTATCTGTTGCCATACTATTTTCCTCCTCAACTCTGACTCTATTTCTTGGATTCTACTAAGAGAGAATGCTGCTCCATCTTATTTTTTTTACCATCTAAGAGGAGAATGAGAGTAGAACCACTAGCTGATGTTTCAAGCATGATTTGATCTGTGATTTTCATCATAAGTGTGAAACCTTGGCCTAGTGATTCTTTTGTGGAAAAACCAGCCATTAATGTCATTTTAGGAAGTGATTTAAGTGGGAAACCAGGACCACTATCCTCTATTACAACTCGGAGAACGTCTTGATCCTTATAAATCTCCATCTTCCCACTCTTCGCATGCTTAATCACGTTCGTAACAGCTTCTGAGATCACTAGATTGTAACTTGCTAGACGAGATGACAAAATTTCTAAATCAGTAAACACACCTTTTGCAAGCTGTCTAGCCTTAGGGACATCCTCTCTTTTCTCTATCTTCACTTCGCACAATAAGTCACCTTGTTTATAGCGTGTTAACTCATCATTTTTTATTAAAAGAAAGTGCCCATTAGTGGACGCATAAATGACGTCTCGGTAAACTTCCCATACTGGTTCTGTCTCACTTTCTTTTTTCCTCTGCCTTTTCACATCTAATTGCGCTTGAGTTAGTACTTTTATGAGAAGCCTTTTAGGTAGATAAGAGAGCTGGATAAATTTCATTTCATCTTCAATAATGGAATTCGAATCTATCCATGTAACTGCCTTTTGTGCGACATCCAATAATTCTTTAAATTTTTCACCTTTAATAGGATTGGCGAAAGGGTCAATAACAAATGACATCAAGATTAGTTCGTCTTGTTTAAACTCCTTCCAATCCAATGCTTCTACACAACGAGAAACAACCCAACTAAATAGAGCTTTTTTCTTAAGATCTTCATAAGAACGTATTAAAGTGAACTCAGCTTTAGCTCGATTCTTTTTCCAACCCTTTTTAAAGAGACTTTTCATTTATATGCCACATCCCTTTTTATTTAATCCTCATTAGCGGCATCCTTGTTTTATCAAGGTCACGTGTTAAGTTGACTCCCTGCGAATTGTGTCGAAGACGACCACGCAATAAAGTTTAAAGTCAACCATCCTTTCTTAATCCGTCTATGATAGACGGATTAAGAACTAAGACTTGTCTACTCTTTTTCAAAGATTTTGAATGTATGCCCGGATATTACTTTTTATTTAAAAGTTTTTATAACACTACTTTACTTTTCTAAATTATTTTGGTCATTCCCCCATCTATCCTATTTCTCATCAAAACTGAAGAATAGGATTTACTTC
This sequence comes from Radiobacillus deserti, assembly GCF_007301515.1. Lineage (GTDB taxonomy): Bacteria > Bacillota > Bacilli > Bacillales > Amphibacillaceae > Radiobacillus > Radiobacillus deserti. The sequence goes on along the minus strand of NZ_CP041666.1, from coordinate 884,078 downwards.
CTATTTCTTTATCCTTTATCTAGCGATAGCTTCGTCATAGTAGGAGTCATATAGTAGTAGATGTCTCCATATTCAGAACCCATGTGAAGTATCCCTTTACGAGCTAATTGCCTAAAAACATGTCTCTTTACTTCTGTTGGTAAGAGTGTATGAAATACTGACTCTTGGATTGGTTGCCCGGATCTTATTTGTATATGCAGAGTTAATAAAATATGCATAAAAGGATACATATCAACATACAATGAATCTTCTAAAAAAGGACTGTTCACCAAAATAAACACCGCTTTCTTCATTTTTTAGCTGTTTGAAGTATAAACTGATTCTGAAAGTCCATATGACTTAACGGTTTGTGAAAGTAGTACCCTTGGAATTTATCACAAGCGTACTCTGCTAAAACTTGATAATGTTTACTAGTTTCAATGCCCTCCGCGACAACTTCTAGCTGAAGCTCCTTTGCTAGATAAATGATAGACTTAATGATGGCATGTGACTTATAATCATCAGCATGCAGCTTCCACACAAAGGATCGATCAATTTTTATTTGATCAATTGGTAATTGATGAATACATTTAAAGGAGGAAAATCCCATTCCGAAGTCATCTATAGCTATGCTTACACCAATAGCTTTTAACTTATATAACTGGTCGATGCTGTTTTTAATAGAAAAAATATCAAATGTTTCGGTTAATTCTAGTTCTAAATACTTTGAGCTCAAATCTACCTCCTGTAATACCGCTTCCACTCTAGAAACCAATGTATTATCTAAGAACTGCATAGGTGATAAATTTACGTTTAATTTTAACGACTCAAGACCTTGCTGATGCCAGTCCTTTAATTGATGGCAAGATTCTCGTAATACCCATTCGCCAAGATCAAATATTAGTCCACTTTTTTCAGCTAGATCAATAACTAGTTCTGGGGATACAAATTTGTACTGATCATGATTCCACCTTAAAAGTGCCTCCACCGATACAATCTCCCCTTTTTTATTTAGAATGGGTTGATAAAATAAGGTAAGGTCCCCTTTTTTCATAGCCATCTTTAATTCGTGAATAAGTACTACGTTATCGTTATCCCTACTTTTGGGCTCTTCCTTTCTTTTCCCAATTACATGTTGTGATACTAGGAAGCACACCAAACAAACAATTAGCATAAATAGCATAAACACCTACAGAGCTCTCCTTCCGTTCTTACACACTTTCTATACCTATTTTGCTATAGGTAGAGCATTGTTTATATCACCTGTTTATCCTATTGTTTATTAGTCCTCAAAAATTAGGAATGAACTCCTAGAAGCTATTCAAGTCTGTTTAGAATAATAAAAAAAGAACCCATTTTTAAAAACGGATTCTTTTTAACGTATTGAATTTCCTAATTAATGGACTGGTAAACTTTTGCTATAGCTTGAGCACGGTCCGTAACATTTAACTTCTGAAAAATGCTCGAAATGTGATTTTTCACGGTGTGATCACTAATATAAAGCCTCTCTGCTATTTCTCTATTATTAAATCCTTCAACAACTAATTTTAATACTTCTTTTTCTCTATTAGATATTTTAAAATGCTTATGAATCTGTTCAAAAAGATTTTTATTTCCATCGGATTGGGAGGAGGGTAACTCAATAACACCTTCAACAAGCTCATCCTTTGTCACCAACCTGTGAAAATCCTGCTTAATTTCCCTATCTACAAAAGGTAAAGATAGAATCTGGTTAATTTGTTTCTTTCCCTTCATATAGCTCGAAATCATATATAACAGTTGAGCTTCTTCACTATATGCTATTTCTCCATCCTTTGGAGTTTTTTCCCCTTTTGAAACTAAGTCCTTGTATTCTTTTATTAGTAACAAGCTACTGTGACCTGGTAGCAAAAGTTGTAACACATCTTCATCATATACTTTCAACACTCCTGCTTGCACCAGCATTTCTAGCTCTTTTTTTGTGTATCGTTTCCTTTCACCAAACGCTCTAAGAAGCTTTTGTTCTTCCTTTACCTCTTCATAAATTTGCCCATTCAATTGGGACATACTTAGCTCTAACGTTTGTATAATTTTATTTTCTTTACTTATAAAAGTGTGATTCATCGATAATAGTACTCCAGCAGCCGTACAAAGATTTGTTAGGAATTGCTTCACTTCATCGAACTTTTCTACACCTGCCATGCCAATCGCCAAGCATCCTAATACATCTCCACGAAAGGTTATTGGAATTAACAATATTGGTTGCTCAGTTGATTCTTGAGTAACAGTCATCGAAGAAAGCTTCATCTGATCCTGATTATCAAAATAGTTTTCCGCTATTATTCCACCCAGTTTTTGAATATAGTTAGAGGTCATTCCTCTTGAAATAACGGTTGCTTGTTTTTCACCATGAACAGGTTTTAGTATAATACATGAGACGCTATTATTGGTAAGGTTTACGCTTATATCAACAAGTATAAACAGTATTTTTTTTAAATCATTTGTAGAAATCATTAAGTGTAAAATATCATTAAATGTAGAGATTTTCAGCAATTGTTGATCCATTGTCCGTTCCATCAAACTCTTTTGCAGTTGAATCGTAATAATATTGGCAACCATTCGACCGTAAAGGTCAAAATCCTGTTGAGGTATTTTGCTAGAGATACTCCCCCCAAAAAATACACCGAATGTCTTCTCCTGATTCGATAAAGGATAGCCGAATATACTCAACGGTTTGACATGATTTGAAGTATAGAAGGATACTCTTGGATCCTTCACGACATTTTCCCATACCATACCATTTCCAGTAGCAATAACTTGACCTAAAAAACCCTCTCCAGTTGAAAAGCCTCTGTTTAATAAAGTACTATGGTCTGGACCATGAAAATACGTAATGGTATAAAAATCCTCTTCCGTTTTCTCTGCCACACCTACAAAATCTATTAAATCATCACTGTCGATTATGCGTTTCAAGATCGTTTCTAAAGAAGATTCTTCTGTAGTCAAATGCTGCAAACTTTCGTGGATACCGGAGAATAAATGTAGGTTTTTTTCAGGATAATTAGCTAAGAAAGAATGTGATACCGACTCACAGAGTACCCCAACGTGCCTTAACATTTCTTCCTTCTCTAGATTACTAACCTCTGGCAACTCATCTATAGCACCTATTAAATTTTGATAGTTTTCCGAATCATTTTCTCTAAAAAAGTTATGAATTAACTCCTTTGTTCCACTTTCAACAACAAAAGTCGTCCAAACAAAAAATTTATTTTCCCCTTTTATTCTTACTGGTGCAATGATCCCTTTTATACCAGGTTCATAATCATAAAATACAGGGCTTGTTATCATCCCCAGGTGATTCAATATGCGGAGTCTTTCCTGCCTTAAATCAAATGTATTGATTAAGTGCTGCAAAAATTTAGTAGAACCAGAAATTTCCGTAATTTGGAACCCATCACTATCAGAAATCAAACAGGCAACATTTAGCATCTTAGCAAATGCATCTTGTAGTGATTGAACGTTTTTCAGCTCTTTTCCCATGACAGTTCAACTCCACTCACTAGCTTCGGTTGATTATAGCAATAGACAGCATTTAATCCTTCTCCATCAACTTGTAGAATGTCTAGTTTAACTAAATGTTCGAGGGTCTTGACCAAATCTGCCGCATTTCTTCCTAGACGTAATGATAGCCCCTCTACTGTTTCATACGCATATTGATTCGTTTCGAAGTATAAAGTACATTCCAACTGTAAAGGAAAGATAGCTTGAGGATTATTCATTCCTCTTCCTCCTACACTAACCGAATAAACGGTTTATCATTTATTTTTTCAAGAACTAGTGGTTCTGAAATTTTTCCATTCGGGCTTTTTGTTACTTGTAAAAACTGATAATTCCCATCTACCCATGTTCGAATAACACCATGGCTCGATCTTTCAATAAAGCTAGCCGTTTCCTCTCCAAGCTCTTTGAAATTTGTTAGAACTAGCATACTTGCACAAATAGAGTTAACCCTCGCTACTTCCACTCCAAAGAATCTTTTTACATATTCATAACCATGGTGTGTTGCAACGGTATTTAAGTCATAATATACAAACCATTTTTCACCATTCGCCATCATTGGAAATAATTCTTTTTGTAATGTTTGTCTGTACTGTTCATTATCTAAATCCGAAACATGTATTACAGCGTCTTTATATGGCAAGGGGGCACTTCGTTTATAGTGCTCCACAAAAACAACCTTTCCTTCTTTAGCCAGTTTCTGCAAGTCTATATTGAATTTTTTAAATGCTTCTTCAAATTGAGATATGGTTGAAAGGCTGGAAAGAATAATTAAAACCTTATCACCCGCTTGGATATGGTTAGCAGTAATAGCAATAACTAAATACTTATAATTTGATTTACTATTTGTATCGATGGTAAATGTAGCCCCACTGTGAATTCCACCATCCAATGTTTGATCTAAGTTTGGAAGGCCAGTTGATATGACATGATTAGAAGTAGTCACCAATTCATCTTCTATTAACGTTAATGCGGGAATTAGGTGAAGGCCATTCTCCGTAATTCGATAAAGGTGCTCTCCTTCCTGTATCTTGCTTCCACGCATCTTTGTAATTTCTAGTATTCGTTTTCGATAGTTCTCAAAATGAGGAGTAAGATTTAGGGAAATTACACCGTCAACGAGATAATTTACAAAGGATATATTTTCCTCTTCTACAGATGCTATCTCCTTTAATAAAATAGAGGTTAAGCCATACTTACGCAACGTATTACGCAACGTATAGATGACTTTTCTTTGGTCAATTTGCGAAGAGTAATAGTACTGAAATAAACTAATACTGTCAACAACAATTCTTTTACATCCAATCTCTTTAACAAGACGGTCAAAAAGTCCATCAGGTTTCATAATTTGATCCATTAGCACTTCTGGAGACAATGTGATAACACGTAATTTATTTTCCTTCTCCAACTTTTGAATGTCCCAACCGAATTGTTTCATATCTTTATAAATCTGATCAGGAAATTCCTCGAATGTAATATAGATACCAGGCTCATTGTAATGAACCGAACCATAATATAAAAACTGCATTCCAAGAATAGTTTTCCCCGCACCAGGCCGCCCTTCTACAAGTACTGTATTTCCTTGAGGTATTCCTCCAAATAATATTCGGTCAAGTCCATCTACACCTGTTTTAACCTGTCTTTCTATCATACAGAATTTCCCTCCTATGCAATCATACAATGTGTCTCTGTTTCCATTATACTTCCATGTTTATCCCAGTTGGATAGGGAAATACTTCCACCCTCTACTCTACTCGTTTTCTATTTACGAAATTTTGTCTTATGTAGTCTTAAATCTATATCTATCATATTTAGACAAAAGACGCTACTAAATATATTCAATTATTCAGAATTTTTAATTGTATTTCATGATGAAGGAGTAACTATTCAATATAACTTTTGACTCAAAAAAAGATGCTCAAATCATTCTGAGCACCTTTCTAAGCTTACCAGTTATTCACTGTGTACTCTGAAATATCTCCGTCCCTTTTAAATTCCATTACTTTTATATTCTCACTTGTACGATAGGCTACTGTCGCAAACAATACTTTTTTATCTCTCCAAAATATGGAGAACTCTATTCCAACATGTTTTTGACCAAGATTTTGAATATCAATATCACCTGGGATTGGCGCACCTCCAGTTATATTGGGGTTCTTATAATAGTAATAGGTCCAATAGGAAAAAGGCTCCCCCTCTGGATTCTGTGCCTCACCAGATATATAATCCTCTCCAAACGTTTCTTTTACTTGCTCATGTGTCATGCCAAGCTCGAAATTCTCAATCAGCTCATTTACTTTATTTTGTATGATTTCTGCGGATGGAAACTCATATTCTTTTTCCGTTACACTTTTCTCCTCTAGATTATTTTGTGAAAGATTCTGTAAGAGAAAACCTACTATACCAACCATGAGAAGTGCAAGTACAATCGGTCCTACATATTTTGCAAATAAAAATTTTGTATTTCTTTTTTTAGTTACTGGTTCATTACTTAATTCCTTTATTTTCTGAAATACCTTTTGTTTATCTCTTTCTGTAAACACACTATCATGTGAAATATAGGTATCCAATCTACGCTTATAGTGCTGATTATTCATCTATATCTCCCTCCAGCTCCACACGTAATAGCTTCTTTGCACGGTGGATCCTTGTTTTAATTGTGGAAGCCTTTATTTTTGTAATCTCAGATATTTCAGTAATTGTGAAATACTGAAAGTAATAGAGCAGTATAGGCTCTCTATATTTAGTTGGTAGCTGTAACACTTTCTCAATGAGTTCATCTTTACTTTCTTTTTCTTCTATCCATTTACTTGGTGAACGGTTCGTGGTTTGGTTGATGCCAAAAAACTTATTAGTAACAATTACCTTTTTATATTTCCAGGATTTTAAATAATCCTTACATTTGTTAATTGCTATTGAATAAATCCAGGTTCTTAGCTTAGACTTGCTTTGGAAAGAGTCTAGATGAAGGTATACGCTTAGAAAAGTATCTTGAGTTAAATCATCGGTTATATTCCACTCTTTTATATAGCTAAAAATTAATCGTTTAACTTCTTCACCGTATGCATCCATTATTTCCTCTAATGCTCTTTCACTGGATGAATCTTTCTGTACTTCCAAGAACATCACTCCTTTTAGCTTTTTAGTAAGACGATTATGAAAAGCCAACCGTTTCAGAATATATAAATTAGTTTATCTAATTTTCCATTTCCATCTGGAAATTATTATGTTTTATTGTGAAATATTGTAATGAAGTGGGGGCAATTTTGAACTGGATGGGGAACTTTCGATTAGGATAAAGAGATAAGAGCAAAACCTAACCATAGAAGAACTGTGCAAGGCGATGGATTTTTAAACTATTATAGAATCTTAACTAACATAAAAAAAACCAAACTTAAGCATTTACCTAAGCCTGGTATTCACTATTAATTATCACTATAATACTGACTAAAATTCGTAATTTCTGAGTACAGGTAACGTTCCATCCCATCCATATCAACAGGTCGGCTAAATAGATATCCTTGCAATTCAAAGTCTCCTATCTCTTCTAATGTTGCTTTCTCCCATTCCGTTTCCACGCCTTCTGCAACTAAGTTTAAGTTTAGTCCACGTGCTATATCCAGAATAGAATTTACGAATAACCCTTTCTTTGGATCCAAGTCAATACCTTCAATGAACTGTCTATCAATCTTCACTTCATCGATTGGAAGCTCTAATAAATGATTTAAGGAAGAGTATCCTTTTCCGAAATCATCAATAGAAATTAAAACACCTATGCTCTTTAGCTTCTCAATAACCTTTACAACATGTTCCGGATCTTTGATAAATACACTCTCTGTAATTTCAATCTTCAGATACTGAGGGGCCAATCCTGAGTCCGTTAACACCTTCTCTATCAGCGTAACAAGCATATCCTGCTGAAAATGCTTGGCAGAAATATTAACAGAGATTGGAATTTTCAATAAACCTTGATCCTGCCATTGCTTATTTTGTTTACAGGCTTGATAAAGAGCCCATTCATCAATTTGGAAGATTAATCCATTGTCCTCTGCCACAGGAATAAAAACACCTGGCGATACAGGTCCTAGCTCATCATGATTCCATCGAAGTAATGCTTCCATTCCAGTTACGCGATTGGCTTTCACTTTAGGCTGATAGAACAACTCAAATCCACAGCCACAATCCACCACTTGTCTTAGTGCATTTTCAATAATAAGCTGTTGCTGGAACCTATCTCGCATTGATTCGTTAAAGAATTGTGCGATGTTTCCACCTTTTTCTTTCGAAGCATACATCGCAATATCTGCACACTTCACAAGGGCATCTAAATCATCCCCATCGAATGGATACATACTTACTCCAACACTAGGTGTTATAAATAATGTTTGATCATGCATCAAGAACGGATGGGAGAATTCTTCAAAAATCTTATCGAGGGAATTGTGAACCTCTGCTTCACTTTGGACAATATGAACGATAACAAATTCATCTCCTCCAAGTCGAAAGACCTCTCGCTCATGCTTTACTTGTAATGCTCTCAGACGATCAGCAGTCATTTGTAGTAAGGCATCTCCCGCATCGTGTCCGAGCGTGTCATTCACTTGCTTAAACTGATTTAAGTCGATAAAAATGACTGCAAAGGACTGAATGGAGTCTAGCGTGATTAAGCTTCGAACAAAGTTCTGGAAATGGAGACGGTTTGGAAGCTGCGTCAATCCATCATAATAAGCTAAATGATGCAATTTATCTTCTGACTTTTTCAACATAACGGTTTGATCCGTTAGTCGTTCTGTCATATGATGACTATCTTCAAATAATTCTTTTATTTTGTCCGCCATTCCCATAAGATTTTTTGTCAACGTGCGCAACTCTGCTATATAGCTTCGTGGCCACTCCACCGCCTCAAACTGCTTAATCTTATCTGGTAGCCCGGTTGTGGCAACCGTTAATTTATTTAAGTTTTTCATAAATAAACGGCTCACTGTTCCAACTAGTAGAAATAGACAAACAGCTAACAAAAGAGCATGCAAAAGTTGTGTGAGTAAGTTTCGATAGACCATCTCTTGGTGAGAGAAAATTGGAACAGCAAAAAAAACGTTTAACGGTGCAAATTCCAACGAGTCTTCATATATAAACTGACCGTTACTCCATCTATTTACAGAAAAAAGTCCCTCCTCTTCCTTTGGTAGAGCAACCGAAACATCGGAAGAAAAGGAATCGACTTCATAATGATCCTTAAGTCGATACGTTTCATTTAAATGGAGATTAGTGGACCTGGCAGCAACTACATGTTGCTTTTCATCTACTATGTAAAAGGAATGATTAGCAAACTCATCAGACTGAACGAGTTCTTGCAGGGCTTTTTCATCAATGGACCCATTACTGTTAACTACATGTTCCATTTCGTCATCCAGTCGACTCATTGCATACTTGGACATGTCTTCAATTTGATAAACTGAGAAATCATTAGCTTGTACCACACTACTAATAGAACCCAAAGAAAACGGTATAAATATAGAAAGTAAGGTGATGTGAGAAAGAAATTGATGAATGGATACATTATTAGGATTCACCTTTTTCTTGCTAAACATTTTATAAAAAGGAAGATATGCCAACAGCATGTCTGCTACAAACACATTAAATAAGCCATTTACAATCTCTTTAGAGATTTGGAAGTATAAGGGATAGCCAGATAAAAATGACTTATAAAATAATACGGTGGCGACTAAGCCAAACGTTATCCAGTAAAAAAAGTCGACAAAAAACATTTTCGCAGCTCTACCATTTAAAAAGAATAAACTGACGAATAGTATTTCTAATAGCAGGATTCCGTGATGTAAGACGTGCATCCAATCAAATGGAATGAGTATTAGACTGACCAGACCTGCTATCATTGCCCAACGCAGTCCAAACAGTCTTAAAAGAAGAAATAAAAAAACACTAGTAAAACACAAACTAATCCCATAGATAAAATCTAGATGAGATCTTACTGAAAAGAAGACTAACCCTAAAAGAGCTATTAATAGATAAATTTCTCTTTTTATACGGGGAACATTCTCGTTGGGTTTGGGCATCCTGACCATCCTACTCTACTGCTTTATGTTTTTGTAGTCATTTTAGCATAATTTATAGGCATATAGTAACAAATTTTCAATACTGAAAATCATATAAGCCCACTCCTATTTATAACGAATACTAATTTCCTCCTTATGTAAACTAAACTAGATGACCTTTAGGAGAAATCAAGAATTGAACTATTAAGGAGGAGCGTGTATGAATAACCGCAGTGTAATGACTACTATATTCACAATTGGAGTAGCTAGTGCTGCAGTTTATAGTATTGGAAGGATTGCGAAGAATGGGAGTATGCAGAAGGTACAAAATACGATATCAAACACACTTATGAATCAAAACAAAGTAACAGATGTCTTGCAAAAAAGCACCAACACCTTTCAACAAGTTGACCAAGATAAATGACATTATCGTGAAGAGGCTGGGACAAAAGAATAGGAAGCAATGAAAAAACGAACAATTATAATTAGTGCCTATGCCCTGCTCCGGAAATATACTACGCTTTCCGCGGGGGGCTGGTGAGCCTCCTCGTGCTGACGCACTGTGGGGTCTCACCGATGCCTTTTTCCCGCTGGAGTCTACGTATATTTCCGGAGCTAGTATAGGCTGTTGTTCGGCTTTTCGGCTTATCCTTTTCGTTATGTCCCAGCCCTTCACGATTCAATATAACGGTTAGTTAACTTATCCTGATGAGACTTAAGAATTTCCTCCAACGAAATGTCATACTTATTAGCAATAATCATGACATTTCCTAACACATCCCCTAGCTCCTCAACTAGCTCCTGCTTCTTTTCTGTAATCGATTGTTCACTCTCATCAGGTCGGTCTCTTCCGATTTCGAGCGCTCTAATTGCTCTAGCCACTTCCCCAGTCTCCTCGGCTAAAAAACCAATTCGAATAAAAATATCCAACTCTGCCCAACCACGCTGTTCATAATAATCTTTTACCCACTCTTGAAACACATTAAGATCCATCGAGTTCCCTCCTTTTGCTAGTTATAGTTTAGCAGATAATATAGGGTGTTTTAGGAAAAGCTCGTCCAGTCCCCGCATAAAGACAACAATTGCTCAAAGAAAAGACCCTATCCTGGTACATCCGGAATAGGGTCTTTTCTTTATCTAAGTGTTTTTAACGCTCCGCTCCAAGCATTCAATTGGTCCAGCATATCGTTCACATTTTTCAAATGTAACTCCGCTGGTTTAAAAGTAGAGAAATTCTCAAAGTCTGTGAACAAGGATAGTGTTGGATGTACGCGTACATCTGCAATCATTAATTCGCCAAGAATACCGCGAAGATGTTCCGCCGCTCTTGCTCCACCTGTAGAACCGTAGCTTACAATTCCTGCTGCTTTGTTGTTCCAAGGTTCACGCGCGTGGTCAATGGCATTTTTAAGAACACCGGTAATACTATGGTTATATTCTTGTACGATAAAAACGAACCCATCAAAGCTTGCTAGCTTTTCGTTCCATGCTGCAATCCCAGGCTCAGAACCGTCTGTTGTGCCGAGTAATGGTAGGTTGTAGTCTAGGATGTCGACAATTTCATAATTCGCATCGTCGCGCTTATCGGCAATCCCTTTCACCCATTCTCCAACCTGCGGACTTAATCGTCCTTCACGAGTACTACCTAAAATGATACCGATGTTTAGTTTTCCCATATGTAAACTCCTTTTGAATAATTTTATAGTATGAAAAGACACATAAAACAGTATAGAACATGAAGATGGTGCCTACAAATAACTTGCTTGAATGAAAAGAACCTACCCTCTACAGGGTAGGTTACGGTGTTTAAGGCTGGACGTTATCTTGTTGTGCTTGTAGATTTACGAGCGCTCGTTCCATTTGGTGCTGGCATTCTTCCACACGCTGTTGCGCTTCAAATAATGGTTCCGTGGAAGTTCCACTCCCATTAATCGCTCTTCCTCGTGCGTGTTGAATCTGATCCTGCACCTCACGAAGTCTTTGTTGAACGTGCTGGATTTGCTCGATGTCTGCATTATTTTTTGCAATGTTTGCTGACTTTTCTAGCCTTTGGGATAGTTCATATAGTTCATGAATTTCATGATCGTTTTGGATTGGCATAAAAAATGTTCCTTTCTTTTTCTATTTGCCATAGTATTTGTGTAAAAAATCATTTTAATCATGTATCCATTATAAAAAGACTCCAATGAGTCTCTTGAACATAGTAACAATACTAAAATTACTTAACTTTTTGGTCTCAATAATCCCCTCATCCTGTATTTTAAATACCACTACATATACTTTCCAACAAAACCCCAAACGGTATCCCAATATAACTCAGGATCTACCTTTTCCGCTTCCCCATGGCCAGCTCCTGGAATGACAAGCTTTTCTTTTTCCACCTTGGCTGCATCGTATACCTCATCTAGCATTTGATAAGGTACGAATGTGTCCGCATCCCCATGAATAAATAACATTGGAGTTGTGCTCTTTGCGACTTGCTTTACAGCCGAGGCTTCATATAGTTCATAACCAGCTCGCACCTTTGTTACCATATTTGCGGCTTGCATCACTGGGAATTCTGGTAACCCGAATAAATCCTTCAATTGATAAATAAACACGTCACTTACCGTGGCATATCCGCAATCCTCCACAATAACCTTCACATTAGATGGTAAGTCTTCCCCAGAAGTCATCATTACGGTTGCGCCGCCCATTGAAATACCGAAGAGAGCGATTTGCGCGTTCGGATCTTTCTCCGTTATCTGGTCAATCCATTGCAGCATATCCATACGGTCATGCCATCCCATTCCAATATATTCCCCTTCGCTTTGTCCGTGACCACGAAGGTCAGGCGCAACCACGTTGAATCCTTGCTCGTAGAAATGACGTACGTATCTGGTCATGTCTGCCGCTTCTCCTGTGTATCCATGTGCCACGATCACCCATTTCGAGGTTTCTTCTTCGTTTTCAAAAAGATTGGCGTGCAATTTCAACTTGAGCTCATCATCGGAAACGATTGACACCGATTTAGGCGGGTGCGATAATTCAAATTGCGTATCCGCTTGCTCTGCCGCTTCCGCTACACTCGCTATCACTGCTGTACTTTGTTCTAAGTGAGGATTCCCCTCTAGAAATTCCTTTTCATCGTTCGCCTTTAACGCGTAATTATAAAAATAATTTCCAACACCGAAAAAACAAACAACCAGTAACACGACAATTATCCCTAGCATAATAGCCATTTTCTTTCTCTTCATCTCGCTTCTCCTCACTGTATCTAATATGACTTCCCCTTTTCATTGCGCACAAACCATAATTATATTTTACCGCAATAAACTACACAAGCATCCTATCCGTTAAGCGCTTACATATTTGTATGATAAAAGAACCTTGCTAATAGCTGCAAGGTTCTTTTTACAGATTAGATTTTTTTCAACGCTTCCTGAATCGTAACAGATCCACCAATGACCTGAAATTCTTTGCCAATCGTCGTATCATTTTCTAATACCCCGAACAATACTGCTGCTACGTCTTCACGAGAAACCTCTCCTCGCTCCACTTTCGCCGCTGCTTGCACTTGTCCTGTTCCAGGATTATTCGTTAAAGCTCCCGGGTGGACAATCGTGTAATCCAAGTCTGTGGCTCGTAGCCATTCATCTGCGTAGTGCTTTGCTGCCACATACGGAGCAAAGGATTCAGGTGCTGCCTGAATAGCTTCGCGTGTTGTATCAAAGGAGCTTACCATCACATAACGATTAACACCAGCTTGTTTAGCCGCTTCGATTGTTTTTACTGCTCCATCTAAATCAACCATAATCGTTTTATCTTTACCTGTGTGTGGTCCAGATCCGGCTGTGAATACCATTGCATCCACACCTTCAGCTGCTTTCGCGATGTCTTCTATTTCTCCTTCAAGGTCCACTTGTACCGTTTCTGCCCCTAATTCTTTAAAGTAAGCAGCTTGTTCTGGATTACGAATCATCGCTCTTGCCGTATGATCTTTACTATCTTGAATAAATCGAACAAGATGTTTTCCAATTTGCCCGTTTGCTCCGACAACTAGAATTTTCATTCATCCCACCCTTTCTTATTCACAGTTCATTATTTATCGTAAACAGAAAGAAAACCCAAGTCCAATGATTGGACTTGGGTTTCTAATATTTCTATTGCTCCACAGCTTCCTGCATCGCATAATCTTGATTCTCTTCCGAGCTAGATTCTGTTTGCTTTCGAACTCTTTCTTCTAAGCTAGGAATGATACGATTAATAATCAGCAATCCAAGTAGCCCTGTAACTAATAGAAATATACTCATCATTTCTTTAGATAGATAAGCCCCTAGTGTTACGGATAGTGACGCTAAAATCATGGAGCCTTGATACGTGAATGCACCAACAGCCATGTAACTACTTCTCTTATCATCTGGTGGAATAGCAGCCATGTAGCTTTGTTGAACAGGAACTCGCATAAGTTCTCCAATCGTTGCAATGACCATCGCGATGAACAAGATCCAAATGTTATCGAAATAACTAATAGCCGTATAACCAATCGTGAATAATATGATAGAGGATACCAACGTATGCTTATCCTTATAGTTTTGGATTAGCTTTGTCACTAATGCGGCAAAAATAACTACTAGCACGGTATTCTCTGTTCTTAAAATACCTGTCATCTGTAACCCATCAATAGACCATTGAAAAACATCTTGGGTTGGCATATCGGAATGCAAGCGAACCGCAATATAATTCGTTAATTGGAATTCAAGCGACTGAATAAACAACCCAGCAATAACAAACAAAATAAACACTTTATCTGTCGCTACTGTTTTATAGCTTTTAAAAATATCCGAGAAGACTTGTAGCCTTCCTGTTTTCTCCTTCGGCTTCGATGCTTGCTCTGGATAGAAGCTTTCCTCAATAAAGAAGATCAAAACAAATGCAAGGACGATAGACATAATTGTCATGCCAATAAACAAGTAGAACAAGAAATCTTCAAATAAGAACGCTCCAACTGCTCCCCCGACTGCCATCGAGAGGTTTCCAGACCAATACATGATGGCATACATGAGCTTCCGCTGCTCCGGCTTACTCACATCAATAAGCATTGCATCCGTAGCTGGCCCCTCAATCCCCCAGCAGATGCTTCCTACTAAGAACATCGCGAAGGTTAATATTGGTGATTCAAACCACGGTGAGTTGGCTAATGTCATCACGATTAACGATAGTGCACGAATGACTTCTGCAGTTACCATTAATTTTTTTCGTCCCATAATGTCGGATAGATATCCGCCATAGAAACCGACTAATGCACCGACGATAATGTTTAAAATTAATAAAATACCAGTTAATTTTTCTCCAAAGTGAACGGCAAAGTATATCGCCATAAACGGAAAAATCATACTTCCAATAATTTCGCTAAAAAATCCGAATATGATTCTTAACTTAATATTCGGGTGAAAATCTCTAAACTTCATGTTCCTAATCCCCCTCTTTCTCTGTTTCTAGGGTTTTTCTCCATCCCCGTTCCTAAATAAAGCATCCTAACGATTACCATAATAAAACTTTATGAAAAGAAAAAATACAGGCATTAGCATGAAACTCTCTCAGACCTAAGGCTGAGAGATACTTTCCATGAATTGTTATTGAAAAGAAACTCTAATACAGATAAAATACAAGTAGGCAATGGTGTATGACCTTTTATGGGGCAAGTCCTTGATAATAGGTTGTGCACCTTTTTTATGGTTCGACCATTTACCAGATTTCCATTTCGTTTACTCGAGAAACTTTCATTAAATAAAAAAAATGGACCCACTCTTTTAGCAGATCCATTTAATATTCGTATTTTTGATAGAGAGGTACTAATCTCTTTACTCGCCATAAATGTATCCATTTCGATGAACAGATACCTGTAACTCTTTAGCGCTTTTCTCTAGCAAATAGAAATAGTAGATGCGTTTTTTAACGATAACTCCAGCATCCATTTCAAGATTAATTAACTATAAACAGCTTCCTTACCATCCACCTTCGTTATTACAACAACCGGCTTCCCCACAGCATTTGATAAGTTGCTGTCATCGGTATTGGGTCTTTTTAAAACGTTTTTTTACTCACACACTGTATTATTTAAAAGTACAATCAAAATAAAATTAATATCTATTGTTTGTTTTGACTAGCTTGAAGTAGTTTTATACCGTTTGTAATAACCCCAACTAAGCCAGTAATTCCGAAAATATACGCAACAAACAATGGAGTAAAAGTTAGAGATTCTGTTTGTATTCTAGACACACCGATAGTAAAGATAAGAAAACTACCTACAAGTGTAATAATCACTCGTTTTTTATAATTCATATATCCAAGCCTCCTAATCAATCCAAACACACACATATATTATCTAGAATCACCTGAAATAACTGACAAATAGTAAATAATACCGTTCATACTAAATAATCATACCCGATGGCACAATACCGAAAGATTCCAAAATTCGTTAGTCTCCTTTGGAGTTAACTTCTGAAATTACCAGTATAAAAGAGAACTTTGAGGATTATAACCCCACTTATTGTGAAGTCTTCCCTTTTATTAACCTAGTGCTTAAAGTAAAGGTTCAACAAAGGATTCTTATCCTTCTCAAGTTAAGACCAAGTTGAATATGATGAGTTACTTCTTAAACACTTGCGCTACGATTGTCTAATAAATCCATATACCCCCATTTTATTACATGTTATAATTCTTTCAAATATAAAAATAAGGTGGGTTTAAAATGACCAATTACTTCCTTGCATTTTCTAGGATTTCTTTAGGTTTCATATTTCTAATTGCAGGTATAAATGGTTACTTTGTAATTTTTAACCTAGAACCCTTTATCGCAACAAGCCCTGAAGCAATGGCATTATTTGAATTTCAATATCTACTCATTATTGAAAAAGCATTAGAAATTATTTGTGGTCTATTATTATTAAGTAATCGTTTTATCCCATTTGCCCTTTCAATACTGGCACCAATTACTACTAACATTCTCTTACTTCATATATTCCTCGACCATTCTCTACTTCTTTTAGCTATTTTAATTGTCGCACTGCATGCTTTTATGTTCTTCTGTTTTAGAAAAAGCTTTTCAGGGATATTTGAAAAAAAACCCTCTCTTTAATTTTTCACTTCATAGTACCAGTCTATTGACCATATACTCTTATTAAATAAGATATCTTACATACATAAGTAGAGTATTTAGTGAATGTTACCTAGCATTAGCATCTCTTGAATATTGATCAGTTCCATTATTTCCTTTGTTTAAAAGCAATTTTCCGTAGGTTCTTATCCATACTAAATAAGCAGCCCATTATTACAAGCATTTGGGCTGCTTATACTTCTCCTATTATTTTGCTATTCAATGAAACCGGTCTATAAATCTTCCACGGTTAATTTATAAGGTGATAATCCCCTTATACTCCAAAAACGCAATAATTAATTGAACCGCTTCCTCCACAGAATTTTCTGCCGTATTAATCGTCAATTCTGGATTAACAGGTGGCTCATAAGGAGAATCAATACCAGTGAAGTCGTGAATTTGACCACTTCGTGCCTTTTTATACAACCCTTTCGGATCGCGATCCTCGCAAACATCGAATGGACAATCAATGAATACTTCAATAAATTCATCGTCTCGGAACAATTGTCTCACCTGGTCCCGATCCTTTTGATAAGGGGAAATAAAAGCAGTCATGACAATAAGTCCACTATCTACAAATAGCTTCGCTACTTCTCCGACTCTGCGGATATTCTCTACGCGATCTTCTGGACTGAAACCTAGCTCTTTGTTCAGTCCGTGTCTCACATTATCTCCGTCGAGCACATAACTTCTAATCCCCAATTTATAGAGCTGTGCATCTAATTCATTTGCTAGAGTTGATTTTCCAGACCCCGAAAAGCCAGTAAACCAGAGGACACTGCTTTTATGTCCATTAAGCTCATGCCTATCTTCCTTCGTTACAACGGATGGATGCCAAACAATGTTTTTTTGCATCTTCTTAACGCCCCGCTTTCATCAGTGATTCAGACATACCTTTTATCAAGATAGTAGCGACTTCCGGTCGTGAGAATTGCTTCGGTGGCATTTGTCCTTCTCTTAGCATAGCTCTTACCTTTGTTCCAGACAGTGCGATATGATCTTCTTTCCCATGTGGACACGTTTTGGCTGTCCCCATGCTTTCACACTTACTGCAATAAAAACTATTTTCAAAGCGAAGGATAGTTATCCCGATTTCCTCTTTCGAGAAGTGGTTAAAAATTTCTTGGGCATCATAGGTTCCATAATAATCTCCTACCCCTGCGTGGTCACGTCCGACAATAAAATGCGTGCAGCCGTAATTTTTACGAACCAATGCATGAAAAATCGCTTCCCTAGGCCCTGCGTATCGCATTGCAGCTGGAAATACGGATAAGAACACTCGGTTTTCCGGATAGTAATTTTCTAATAAGACACGATAGCATTCCATTCGTAGCTCACTCGGGATATCCCCGGCTTTTGTTTCCCCTACAAGCGGGTGTAGTAATAACCCATCTACCGACTCGAGCGCAGTCTTTTGAATGTACTCATGAGCACGGTGAACTGGATTTCTTGTTTGAAAGCCGACGATTGTTTTCCAGCCGAGTGCCTCGAATGTCTTCCGTGTTTCAGCTGGTTCTAAATAAAATGGTTTGAACTTTGGTTTTTCCGGGTATCGTACCATTGTGATTGGACCACCTAGGTACACACTAGGCCGTTCCAATAGTTTTTTTACCCCTGGGTGATTCCTATCCGTCGTTTGATACACGCACTCTGCTTCCAGCTGTTTGTCTGGTTCATATATATCTTCAACCGTCATTACACCGTAAACGTTCCCATCATGAACTAATTTAACCTTTTTCCCTACTTCAACGTGCTGAGCGATTTCATCCTCCACCGGTAACGTAATCGGGATACTCCAAGGAAGACCATCTTTAAGACGCATCGTTTGTACAACAGCTTGATAATCCTCTTCTCCCATGAACCCAGTTAACGGACTATATCCCCCGATTGCAATCAATTCAAGATCGCTTAAGGAAATGGAATCTAACGGTACTTCTTGCTGGTATTCGTCCACCGTAAGTTCTGTATTCACCCGGTTAATCAGTAATCCGCCATGTGGCTCTATCATTATCATCTACCTCCTATTATTGTTGAGACCATTTTTTATTAATGGTCGTTACTTTCTATCTACTAAAGGCTTAGTTTCTCCAAGTTTTGTTTCGATGGGCTTCCACTGGCCAATCCCATACACAACCGTTAAAAACACAATCAAAAGAAGGATGCCTGAAAAGTCGGCATCAATGAATAATTTCACGAGGCTGTAAGAAATCACGAGGGAAAAAACAGGGGACATTGCCCATGTTTTGATGAGCTTCAAAATAATACCTTTTTTCCATATTTGCCTTCCATTATCGGATACACCAACCCCTAAAATACTACAAGTTGTCACTTGCGTATGAGGAACTGGAATCCCAAATAGAGAGGCAATGATCACTAAAGTAGCACCGATTCCAGAAATCGCACTTCCTTGTAAAAGACTTAATTCCGTAATCTTTTTTCCATTTGTTTCGATGACACGGGCACCAAGCAAAATGGCTCCTAATGCTACAAACATCCCACCGAATAATGTACCTTGATTAATCGAAAGAATACCAGCAGCGACTAGAGGACCAACTGCATTCGCCACATTGTTCATCCCACCGGAGAACGCCTCTAGAAATCCTGTGATAATTAACAAAATCGACAGCAACCGAATCCCCTTCTGCCCATAAAGGTTCGGATACGATGCTTCTATTTTTCTGACTGCCTTATTCACGAAGAATGCCAATATGAATGCGACTAATGGTACAAGCAGCCAATACATGATAATGACCAATAGACTTTTTACATAAAGCGCCTGAAACGCAATTCCAACTCCGACTACGGATCCGACTGTCACTTCACTCGTCGATAATGGAATGCCATTTAGATTCGCAATAAACAACGAAATAGCTGCGGAACTAAGAATAATCAGCGCAATCTCAATGGATATAATCGGCTGTGGAATAATTTCCGAACCAATCGTTTTAACCACTTCTCCGCCACCTAAGAACGCTCCTAAAAACACCCCAGCTCCACATATGAGGAGGGCTAATCTTCTCCGTTTCACAGCACCAGATCCATAGGCAATCCCCATCGATGCAGCTCCACCACTTGCACCAATATTTAATGCAAAAAAGAAACCAATCACACATGCCAGTATCGTAATCAATCTAATCAGTCCCTACTGATGCAAGCCGCATTCATTTTTTTCAAAGCTAGACCATCTACCCGCTCTAGAATCGGAATCATTAAAGACTGGCAAGGTACATTTTTCGCAGCCAATACTTGGATAGTTCTGGTCATGCAGCTCGTTGTAATCCAGCTTGTTTAACTCGATATAAGTCCACACATCCTCCCATGTCCAATGAATGAGTGGGCATATTTTTACCTTTTTAAATTGATTGTCCTTGTTGATATATTCTGTATTAGCTCGATTGGCGGACTGCTCTCTTCTCAATCCGGAAATCCAAGCCTCCACTTCATTCAATTCCTTTTCTAAAGGTTCTATTTTCCGTATATAGCAGCATTGATTCGGATTCCGTTCCCATAGCTTATCCCCGTGCTCCTCTGCCTGCTGTGCTAACGTCAAAGCGGGTCTGGTTATCTTCACATGTAGCTTTGGATACCTTTTTTTAATTTTTTCTATTAATTGATACGTCTCTTTAAAATGCAAATCCGTATCTAAAAACACCACGGTAGCATGTGGATTTACTTTAGAGATAAGATCCGTTAAGACGATTCCTTCGGCTCCGAAACTACATGCGTACAGAATGTCTTCCTCATACGTTTGATACGCCCACTTAATGACATCCATAAAGTCCTTCAACTCATGATTCAGTGATTCTTGGACTTCATCATCCCATTTTGAGTACGTTATCTTCTCCATGTTAACCCTCGCTTCCCCTGTATTTTTGACAACTTCCAAAAATAGGTTTATGCCTTAAAGTCAATGTATTCAACTAGGCGAAGATGGTTCGAGAAGCAAGCGCCTATTTTCTTTTATTTGGAGAAAGTGTAACCGAAATGAGCTAGGCGAATATACTTTTTGTAGAGCTTTTGGCTGGGGAGAAAGAAGATTCGTAAAGGGGTAGGAGTAGAAGAATGGAGATTCATATTTTCCAAGGTAGAACAACACCCAAGCAAGCTGCTGATACAACCATTGTGATTGATGTTCTTCGAGCGTTTACGGTCGCGCATTACGCGTTTTTAAAAGGGGTAAATCGAATTTTTCTAGCAGAATCGACGGAACAAGCCTTTCAATGGAAGGCGGAACATCCTTCCTGCCTTTTGGCAGGTGAAAGGGATGGCCTCCCCATTGAAGACTTTGACTTAGATAATTCGCCCTATCACATGCAAGAGAAACAGATAACAGGAAAGACACTCGTCCAAAAGACGACGAACGGGGTTCGAGCTACACTAAACAGTCTAGCTTCATCTACACATGTGTATGTTACGGGATTTACAAATGCAAGAAAGACAGCAGAGTTTGTAAAAGCACACGGAAAAGAAGGGGAGCGCATCCACATCATTGCCTCACATCCGAACGGAGAAGACGATTTAGCTTGCGCAGAATATATCAAGAGTATAATCGAGGACTCGTCTTCGATTTCGGAGAGAGAAGTGATTGACCGCATCATTCACTCCCGTGTGGCAAGAAAATTTTTGGACAATGACCTCCCTGCATTCCCAATTGAAGATATCTATCTAGCTACGAAATCCCTAGACTCGAACTTCGTTATGAGAGTGAATAAAAAGGATAAACTTCCAACGATTGAGAGGGTTATGTATGATGGAGTACGGCTTAGTGTTACCGGATAGAGAGAAAAAGCCGAGGAATAAGGGACTTACGATATTAATTGATAATGGCGCACCTTTACAACTATTCAAGGATACCATCCAAAGCTCCCCTGACTACATTGATCTAGTGAAGTTTGGTTGGGGTACCTCCTTAGTCACAAGGTTCTTGGAACAAAAAATAGCCTGCTTACAAGACAATGGGATTGATTACTTCTTCGGTGGTACTTTATTTGAAAAGTATATAAGCCAGGGAAAAGAAAAAGAATTCTATCAATATTGTAAAAGCTTCGGTTGTAGCTATGTAGAGGTTTCCAACGGGACGATAGACATGTCTAATCGTGAAAAAGCGAGCTACATTTATGATTTATCTAGAGAATTCACCGTATTTAGCGAAGTTGGAGATAAAGACTCTTTGACAGCCAATACACAGGATTCTACCGAATGGATTGAGAACATCGAAGAAGACTTAGAAGCAGGTGCTACCAAAGTGATTACCGAGGCTAGAGAAAGTGGAACAAGTGGGATATGCCGAGAAGATGGCAATATTCGGGCAGACCTTTTTGATCCTATTCGACATTCTGGTATCCCGATGGAAAAGCTTATTTTTGAAGCGCCAACGAAACAAATGCAAACTTTTTTTATTGAACAGCTTGGTTCTAATGTGAATCTATCGAATATCGCTTTATCTGACGTTATCTCCTTGGAGACATTACGTCTAGGATTACGTTCTGATACGTTCCATTTTGAGAACCAAGAGCCTTTAGAAATTGATTGATAGAAAGGAAGAATATAAATGCGAGAAACAAACAAAGTGTTTCATCTAGCTATTCCATGTAAGGACTTGGATGAAACGGTAGATTTTTATGAAAAATTAGGGTGCAAGCTCGCAAGAAGATATGATGACCGCGTTACCTTTGACTTTTTCGGAGATCAAGTTGTGTGTCATTTAAGTCCTGACAATATCGATGAGAAACCTAAGATGTATCCTCGACATTTTGGTATCACATTTTTAGATAAAGAAGAATACGAAGAAGCATTGGAGTATGCACAAAAGGAAGAGCTTCCTTTTTTCCATAAACCAATGGTTCGGTTTGAAGGAAGACAAGAGGAGCATATGACGTTCTTTTTGATTGATCCCGCCAATAATTTGTTGGAATTTAAGTATTATCACGATAGTTCGATGGCATATTAAGTCATCCTTTCAACAGAATAAACCCTGTAACAGCTGTTACAGGGTTTTTACTATACACTACATTATGCTTCTAGAGCCTCGACCACTTTTTCAGCAGTACTTTTACTGGATTGTGGATTTTGACCGGTTACTAGATTTCCATCGCGAACCGAATGATCGGTCCATTTGTCTCCGCTAACAAAGTCTGCACCTTTTTCACGTAATTTGCTTTCTAATAAGAAAGGCATATGTTGATCGAGTTGCATTTCTTTTTCTTCCTCATCCGTAAAAGCGGAAACTTTTTTCCCTTTTACAAGTGGGGTCCCATCCTTGTACACGACGTTCACCAAGCCTGCTGGCCCGTGGCAAACAGATCCAATGACGCGACGATCCTCTGCAAATTGCTGCAATACGTATTGAAGAGTTTCGTTATCAGGAAAGTCAAACATTGTACCATGTCCACCTGGTAAGAAGATAGCATCAAATCCTTTTGCGTCATCTTTGGAAAGTTTTGCCGTATCTTTCAATTCTGCTTCCGCTTCTTTCCATTCTGGCTTATCCTCGATACTGTTAGGGTCTAAAGCAACCTCGCCACCATTCACGCTTGTTACTTTCACATCATAGCCCTTTTCTTTAAACACCAAGTATGGAACTGCGAACTCCTCTAACCAAAGTCCTGTTTTGTGATCATCTGTGATGGTTGTGTGATTCGTTACCACCATAAGTACTTTTTTACTCATTGATTATCCCTCCTACAGTATATATGCCCAAATTTTTAATTTGGAAAACTTACTTGATATTGGGTTGGATAGGTTGTTTCTTTCTTCAATGTTGCAGCTGCCTCGAGCGTCCAATAAGGATTGCGTAACATCCCTCTTCCAACAGCGACAAGATCAGCTTCTTCGTTTCCAATGACTGCATTGGCAAGAACCGGCTCATCTAAACGACCTACCGCGATAACCGGAACATCTAATGCTTTTCGAATTTCTCTAGCCAACGGAACTTGATATGCAACATGCGTACCTGGTTTACCGTGTGCAGCAATCGGACCTTCCCCTCCAGCACTAATATGGAACATGTCGACTCCAGCTTCTTTGTATTCTTTAGAAAAGGAGATGCTTTCCTCGAGTCCATAGCCGCCATCTACATATTCCTTCGCAGAAATACGCATAATGAGTGGCATATCCTCCGGCATTTCACGTTTAACTGCTCGAATGACTTCTTTCCCGAACTTCGCTAAGTCTTTTCCATACTCATCCGTTCTTTTATTCGTAAATGCAGATTGAAATTCGTGAATTAAATAACCATGAGCACCGTGGATTTCGATAACATCTACACCCGCTTTTATCGCACGGCCAACGGCAAGACGGAATTTTTCTACCTTGTCTTGGATTTCTTCGACCGTTAATTCTTTCGGAGTCTTGAAGTCTTTATTAAACGGTATTGCTGATGGGGCAACTGGCTGCTCCGTATCCTGAGCTTTTCGACCAGCATGAGCAATTTGAATTCCTACTTTAGCGCCGTGCTGGTGACAGGCCTCTACAATTCGAGCTAAGGCTGGGATTTGTTCGTCAGACCACAAGCCTAAGTCGTAGTCTGTAATACGACCTTCTGGTTCAATATCTGTCATTTCGATAATAATTAAGCCGGCTCCACCAATCGCGCGACTTACATAGTGTATGTAATGCCAGTCATTCGCAATCCCATCTTTATTTGTAACTGAGTACTGACACATCGGCGGCATCACGACACGGTTCTTTACTTCTAGCCCCTTTAACTTGTAGGGCGTAAATAAATGTTCCATTTGATTAATTCCTCCTTTTTATGAAACCATCATTTCCTAAAAGGCTTCCCTGTTTCATTTATTTCCATTTAATGCATGTGCATGCATTTATTACACAATGAAATGAATCATCCGTCAAACGATTCGCATCATGCTTTTATCCAACAAAAAAAGGCTTCTTTTATAAAAGCCTTTCCTATCCGTTCGAATAATTTGCTGGCAAAAGTAATTTTTTCAAGTCCTCTTGAAGACTACTTTCTTGCAAAGCAGAATCTACCGTTTGATAAAACGTGTCGAACGCTTTATTTAACTTTTCTTCCCCAATTTCGGTAATGGATGTATATAGGTTGCGCCGATCATCCTGACAAATCTCTCGCTGCAAAGCTCCACATCCCTTCGCTTCAAAACGAGCAACCAATCTAGACAAAGCACTTTGGCTCAACCCTATCCTTTTTTGGAGATCTTGTAATTTTAGCTTCTTTTCTGGTGTTTCCGATAAAAATAAAAGCACATAGAATTCTTTTAACGTTAAATCATGACGTTCCTGTAACACTATTTCAAGCTGGTTGGAAACTGTGATATAAATGTCCGTTAAGGAAAGCCATCCAGCTATTTGTTCTGTTTTTTCCATTATCGTCACCTCTTAGAATACTTTTATTATAACGGAAAAATCTAAGTCTATGGAACTACTATTCTTGTCTTTAGTAATCTCGATGCTCGCATAAGACCTCTATCCCAGATAAAAAGCATCTACTTTTGTAAGTAGATGCTAGTTTCTTTATTTCCCTATAAACATCTGTGTCCAGTACGTAGTTCCTTTCGTTTCCACGAACCCCACACCAATCTGTGTAAAGTTTTTGTTTAGAATGTTTGCGCGGTGCCCTTCACTATTCATCCAAGCTTGTACGACGGATGCTGGTGTACGTTGTCCTTTGGCAATGTTTTCTCCAGCTGTTCGATAGCTGATTCCAAACTGTTTCATCATATCGAACGGAGATCCATATGTCGGGGATTGGTGGCTAAAGTAATTTTTATTCACCATATCCTGTGACTTCGTACGTGCGACCTTACTTAGTTCTTCCGAAAGCTTTAGAGGTTGCAAGCCTTTCTTTTGTCTTTCTTTATTCGTTAGCTTCACTACTTCTTGTTCAAATGCATTCACTTTGAAAGAAGCTGACTGTTCTTTTGTACCCTGATCTTCTTCAACCGTAGTGGATTCATTTGAAGCTTCTTCCTCGTTTGGTTGTTCTCCATTTGTTCCTTTTTGGGGAGTTTCTTCTTGTTCTTCATTATTCCAATTCACGTACTTATCCCAGTCCAAGTTTTTCAACCAACCGTATAATTGATCCATACCGAAGGATTGGTGATTCTCGTAAGATACTACTTTCACATTCTGACTACTTGCCGCTACTGGACTAGTAGCAATGAAAAAGGTAAGGACTACCGCAAATACAGCTACTATACTTTTTAGAAATCGATTCAAGATGAATTCCTCCTTATGTTGTGTTCTCCCCTATCTCTATTATCCAGTTTCATAGATTGATCACAATCGACAAGAAGTCTTAGTTTTTGTAACGAGAATGCTATCCATTTTTAATCTAGGAGATAGATTTGACATTTACATGAAGGAGAAATGACAAAAATCGAACAACGACATAGACTTGTTACATAGTCTAGTTCAAGAGAATCATTTGAGGTGGAAAATGGATCCAATTGATAGGACTAAGGATGCTGGAGCTGTTTTCAGGAGGAAAATTTTCGTTGTATTTTCACCTTTTTTTAAAAGTTAACTTTTACAATCCCAGTTTCCTTAGGAAAATCACCTCTAGTAAATTCATTTCCAGTAATAAACTTCCGATAAGAAGTTATTGTTCCATCGTGAGAAACGATAAAAATCCTTCTAGTTCCCATTAGTTTACACCTTTTTATAAACGCCTTCCCTCTAAGATTAAACTCTTCTTCGCTCATTTTATTGATCCCTTTTATCCACCATTCACTTTCTGCTTCCTCATCGAGGTGAAAATCAGGAAAATCAGCTTTGATAGTCTCTTCCGATAACATTTTATCGCAAGGTAATGTTTTCCCTTCTGGAATTTGGGGGAACATTCTTGGGGATACGAGCGGACTCACTATTTTCTTACAGTCTATTCCTTTACTCCAAATTTCCATTGTCTCTAAAGTTCGTCTTACTGGACTACATATTAGTACATCCGTTGGTGATAAAGGCAATTGTTCTCTTAGTGCCTTGGCTTGGTTTATCCCTTCTTCCGTTAGTGAAGGATCTGAAATATGCAGACTGTTGGGTATGTCTAGTGTGTGTTCCCCTTGTCCGTGTCTAACAAATACGAACTCCATTTGACCTCTCCTTTTTAAGAAGAAATGCCCACTCCATTTTTCTGTAGCACTTTGCGAAGATTTTCTTGGCATCTTCTTTGATAGGGTTGTTTATTAAGCTTATTCACATTAAACCTTCCAATACATTGACGTACATTCTTATTTTGAATAATGAGGTCTCTGTATATGGAGTCAGTAAAATAGCCTTGAAACCAATTATATTGTTTCAGATGTTTTATATTTCTACCTATGTCTTCTTCATCTGCTTTCCAAAAAGGTACATATACAGAAAGATTGAACAAATCTAGTAAAATCCTCAACACTTTCCCTCCCCTAGAAATAAGTTACTGCGATAGGTAGTTATCGACAATCCGTATTAGTCGTTGTGAATTCTCCGATTCAACATTTTCAGCTAACCTTGCTCCAGCAATAATCGGAGCCCATTGACATATTTCTGCTCTTAACAACCCGCTCTTTTCACAATACATTTGTACATACATTTCTGCCAATTCAGATGATAGCTGGGAATATAAAAGATATGTTCGATAAATATCCGCACGTATATCACCCGCACTCGCATCGACCCAATCAATTACAAACACCTGATTAGTATCCGCCAAAATCAAATTAAATAGGTGGAAATCGCCATGGCAAAGTCTATTGGTATACGTGATGGACTCCAGCAATTTTAATAATTGAGATTTTTGTATGGGATTTAATATGGGAGCTGCTTGTATTTGACCGTGCAATTTATCATACATAGGTTCTATATTATCTGGAATTATACGATGAATGTTCAGTTGCATTTCGATGGAAAGATTCATATAGTGCGCTGCTTGTTCTTTATTTTTTAAAAATAAATCTCCTAATGTTTCTCCCTTCACATGCTCCATAACAATTGCTTGCTTCCCTTTTATCGTTGTTACCTCATAGATTTCAGGTACCGGAAGTCCACAGGAATAGGCATACCTTTGCTTGTTTGCCTCTTTTTGCGATTCCGTATTTGGCAAGAAATCGTTAAAAACTTTAACTATCTTATGATTCGAAAGATATATATTGGCAGTATTTCCTTTTGCGATTGGATGATTTAAATTCATTAGGTTCTCTCCTACTTGGCTAACTAACTTATTAGCACAATCAAGATTACGGGTTGTTTTTTCGTTTTTGATAGAAATATTTAATCAATATTCAGGTACCAGTCATAAAGAAAACAGTTAAAAATAGTATGGGGTATTCCAGGAGATTCTCGATTTTATTTGTCTGTGATACATAAAGAAGAGAACGAACGCACTGCATGCAAATAAACTAGCGAACAGATAAAGATTTTACTCTATTTACTGTTCCATTACCCTCTTCCCCTTGTTATCTTTGATTAACAGATAGGACCCCCAAACCACTTAGTGGTATTGATTAATCCTTATCATTATCAAATGCAATTTCTACCACCGCTACTAGGCATGCAATCACAACTTCTATTTCAGTAGAAAGTGCAATGCTCTGCATGAAAGCATCTACTGTAAACAATACGAACCAATTTGATATAGATTCAATACAGATGCGTATAAAAAGAATCTTTACTCTTCCTGTTATATTTTGAACACTTAACGTAAAGATAGCTTTGGAGAACAATTCAACCACAATTCCCAGAATAAAAAAGCTGGTAACGAAAAGAACCAATGACCAAACGGATTCATACTGAACACCAAGCAGTTTAAGGATTCCTGCCATTCCAAAAAAATAAAGACAAAAAAGAAAGCCAATTACTAAAATACATAAAATCAGTATGCCTACTACTGTGGCTATCTTTTCTTTAATATTCATATTATTTGAGTTTCACCTCTATCTAATGGAATACCTCTAAGTCTTTGGTGATGTTGACATACCTATAAGAGTGAATTGGATTGCCATGTAAAAGGATATGAAAAGCCTAATCAATTTTTGCACAGAAATAGCTTTAGTATTCAGCTTTTCTTGAGCAAACGTTCAAGCTTACGAAGCAATATAGAAATAACCATGGCAACTGTTAAACAGATGATCATTCGAATGAGTTCGGTTATAAACCAATTATCTAAAATATTTAACCCATTTGTTATCTGTAGAAGGACATATACAGATAAGATGGTTGAACTTAAATTCAAATCAATTGTTTTCATTTTATCTTTCCTTTAGTAAGAGAAGTCTCTATAATTATACCATATTTTTCCTTAACTAGATTTTTTCTATAAAAAACCCCACAAATGGCTGAACACAAAATGTGAGGAAAATGACTTACAAGCTCCTTATCTACCTATTTACTTCTCCGCTCGATTAGATTAATTCCCAATCCCATCGCTATAACACCAATAAGTAACATCGTCAGTAAGGACATAAGCACATCCTGAAACCCTGCTTCATAAAAAATAACGCCCATAATTGCATCCATTGCGTGCGCCATTGGGAACAAGTCGGCGACAAAGATTAGTACTGGATTCGTTATCGTGCCTGGCATCATATAAGCGCCACTAATAAGCGGAAGCAATGGAATAAAGGATGGATAGATAGCGTAAAATTGTTCTGGTGTTTTCACAAGCCCTGTAATTAGCATCGCAACACTAATCATGCTAAACGTGAAGAACGCAGAAATTAAAATAATTAATCCAAAATTATCTCCAATATTATAGTTCATGACATACTTAAACAACGTAAGCACTACTACAATTTGAAAAAGGGTAATGAGAAAGCTATATAAAACATACCCACTATACATACTCGTTTTACTAATCGGGGACAGGATCATTCGATTCCACACGCCGGACACCTTGTCATGCGTCACATTATTCACTCTCAACCCGAGAATAAATATTGCAATTAGAAACGTAAAGGCAAATAATAATTGCGTGCTCATGTCATAATCCGGAACCTCTTCACTATGAAGCCCTTCTGTCTCTATCTGGAAAGGTGCATCTTCTAAATAACGTGCAAATTTATCCCGAACCTCTTCACTTCCCTTAGATTGTGCCACTGCACTAATCTGAGCTTCGCGTTGGAATACTTTATCGACGTGCTGTTCAACGAGAGATACTGTCGGCAGGTCACTAGTTGCGTAGATACGGTAATCCATCTCCATGACTTTCACCGCCACATCTAGATTTCCAGATTTCACATCTTTTTTAGCCTGCTCCGGTTCCACTATTTCGAATTGGAAGGAATCCTCGTCGTTTAATAGCGTTTTCCACTTCGTTGTGATTTCTGCAGCATTCTCTCCCTCACTAAAAATGGCTACCTTCGTTGGTGTATGAACACCTCCTGCAAATATTAGGGTCGCGAAGATACTAGCAGCAATAAATAATAAAAGGATAATAGGATTTCGTTTTTCTTTTGAAAATTGTGCCCAAAAGACTGCTCTCATCACGCGTTCCCCCTTTTTGGATACAGGATTAAACCAACTGTCGTGCTCAGCACAAAGAATCCGACCAACACGAAACTCGGTCCAATCAAGGATGCTACCTGCTCGTATTGAATCCAATCTGTGAGCATTACTAAAGACACTCCGTTCGGTGTCCATTCCCCGATTTGCTGAAGCCAATTAGGTAAGATATACACTGGAACGAAATTTCCTCCAATTATCCCAAACAATAAAATGACAAACATAAAAATCCCATTCGCTGCATCCACATTCCCTACTCTTAGAGAAATTGTCGTAAAGACAGCAGCTAAGCCAGCAATGGATAAAGAAAGTAGCGTTACAACCCCTATCGTACCTAACCAGAAAGTTATGGATCGTCCATCAAATACACCTAAAATCAAGTTAGACAACACAAAAACGATCATAATCTGTAGCCAAGCTAAGCAAAACGTCGAGACCATTTTCCCTAACAAAAATAAAATCGGCTTACTATTCGTCAATAAAATACGATTGAATACTTGCTGCCTGATTTCCTCTCCCGTTTTCGTCGCTACGGTAGATGCAAGAAATAACGCAAACAGTGCTCCCATCGCAATCGTAAAGTAATGCCCTAACGTAAAGCTCTCCTCCGCCCCTAGCTTTTCAAGGCCACCTTTTGGAAGCTGACTATCCATAGCTGGAGAGCCTCCAACATGCCGTACGGCGAATTGCAGATTCACTTGCTCTAAATAGCCATCTATGATGGTCTTTAATGTCTCCGTGTTATTCGTTTCTTCCTCGATTTTGAACGTTAAAGAAGTAGTAGGGGCTACACCTACAAAAGCAGCATACAAACTATCCTCTGAAAACCCCGACGGGATCACAAGTACACCATCTACTTCTCCCGCTTCCACTTGTTCAATTGCTTCTTCTTCCTCAAGCTGATGCACGGTCACCCAATCCTTCACCCCATCACTAGTCAAGTAATCTAGTAACATCCGAATAGGGGACATATGGCCTGCTTGTTCCACTAATCCTTGTGCTGTTGCTTCGTCAAAGGAAGCATCTTCTACTAGCCTTTGCTTGAGGGACTCCATAGAATCTGCTTCGTCCTGATTCACAACAGCGAGCTCCATCGACATCTCTTTTTCTTCTCCAAATAACCCTGAGAAGGCAAAATTCAAGACGACTACAAGAATAATAGGAAGGACGAGGACCGTAACTAGCTCTTTTTTATCTCGCCAAAACAGTAACAAGTCCTTACTTATAAAACTTCTCATCTTAATCCCTCCTAATCTCGTAATGTTCGTCCCGTTAAGTGAAGGAACACGTCCTCCAAACTAGGGGTTTCGGTTTGAAATTGAATGATTTGAGTATGGTGTTGATCCGTGAGATAAACGAGCTTGTTTATAATATTGCTCCCTTTCTTCGCAATAATCTTCAACTGGAGCTGCGCTGCTTCTACCTTACGAATTCCGTCTATAGAACGCACCTGCTCCACTAAGGATTCATCCATCTTGTCTAGTGCTACCTTTATCGTATCCTCGGTGGACAAAATACTTAGCAGCTCCGCTTTAGAACCTGCGGCAATCACTTCTCCGTGATCCATAATGTACAGCCGGTCACATAGCTGCTCGACTTCCTCCATATAATGACTCGTGTAAAGAACAGTTGTCCCTTTTTGCTCATTCAACATACGTACCATTTCTAAAATATGATTTCGTGATTGCGGATCAATTCCAACCGTAGGCTCATCTAAAATTAAAATTTGTGGTTGATGAAGGAGAGCTGCCGCAATATTGACACGTCGCTTCATCCCACCAGAAAATGTTTTGACTAAATCCTTTTGACGATCCTTCAAGCCAACGATATCTAACGCTTCTTGAATACTCGTTTCAAGCTCTTTTCCTTTCATCTTATAAATAGAGCCAAAGAATTTAAGATTTTCGTAAGCGGAAAGCTCCTGATAAAGCGCCAATTCCTGTGGTACAACACCTAAAATCCGCCTCATCTCGCCAGGTTTTTGAATCGTGTTGATTCCATTTAACTTAATCTCTCCCTCTGTTGGCTTAATCAAACTGGAAATCATGGAGATTGTCGTTGATTTCCCTGCACCATTCGGGCCTAGCAAACCAACGGATTCGCCTTTATTTAAAAATAAATTTACGTCCTGTACGGCTTTTTTTCCTTTAAATGACTTGCTTAAATGAACCGTTTCTAGCATTTTATTCCCTCCTACAGATCCCTTAGGTATCTTCATATTTGCATCATAAAACAAAAAAGCCAAAGCCACTACTGACTCTGGTCACTCGTTATTCCGTGCATTATTACTTTTGTCACTTTTTCTTAAACCAACCGATGACGAATCGCATAAATCGCTAATTGTGTCCGATCCCTTAGCTCTAATTTGTCTAAAATATGACTCGTTTGATTTTTCACAGTGCCTACCGACAAGCCTAACCGTTCAGCGGTCTCTTTATTATTCAACCCTTCTCCAATACACTTTAAAATGGCTCTTTCTCTAGGGGTCAAGGTTTCATTCCCCTTTTCCTCCTCTTGATCCTGAAGTAATACAGGCATGACCTTTGCTGCAACTTGATCTTCGATGGAGAGACCTCCTTGTAAGGCACTCCTAATCGAACGTATTAAAGACTCTGTATCTCCATTCTTAAGCATATAGCCACTTACCCCTAGCTTTAACGCTTCCACCACATATTGATTATCATCAAACGTCGTAAGCATTAAAATTTTCAGGTTAGGGAAGCGCGTTTTTATGGTCTTCGCTGCTTCAATTCCATCCATTTCTGGCATTCGAATATCTAAAATCGCCAAATCAAACGACTGTTGGTCACATAGCTTAATTGCTTCTCGTCCATTATCCGCTTCTCCTGTTACCACAATCTCTTCATCTGTTTCTATCATGGCTTTTAGCCCTTGTCGCACCATCACTTGGTCTTCTGCTAACAGCACCTTAATCACGATATCCACTCCGTTCCGTTAATCGCACACTACCTCTTACGATAAAATGATGATCCCCTTGATCAATTTCTAACGAGCCACCGACTTTTTCTAATCGCTCTCGCATCGCTTTCAACCCATAGCCCTCTTGAAAATAAGGATTTGTTTCCGTTACATTTAGGACTTCAAAACGAAAAACACTTCCGCCAGGCGATTCAAACGTCACTTGCGCATCTCTGGAAGCACTATGCTTCATAATATTCGTTAGCGCTTCCTGAACTCCACGATAAATCGCAAAGGACTGCTCTCCTGTTAATGGTGCTGCAAACGCACCATGTTTAACGGAGAAGTTCACTTTCATGAAGCTTTCCAATTCTAATTTACGAATTAAGCGAATAATCCCTTGCAAGCCACCAACCTCATGCTGCTTAAACGACTTCACCGCTCGTCTCGTTTCCTCCAGGCTTTGCTCTGCAAGCTCCTTGAGACTTTGAATCTTTTCCTTCTCTTCTTCTGCAGCAGTTAAACGGAATGCCTCCACTTGCATAACAAGCGCGGTGAGCTTATGTCCAACAGAGTCATGGATTTCATGTCCAATCAGCATCCGTTCATCCTGTCGCACCTGCTCTTCCTCTGCAAGAAGTAGACGCTTCATTTTTCGATATTCATCTAGTAAAGCATCATTCTTTTTCTGTAGCTCTATTTCTTTCTTATGTACCGATTGGTAATACACTAAGGCTATGACAGTAAATACGTAAACAAGCACACCCCAAGTTAAGGTGGAAGTTGGAAGAGACGCATTCCTCACGATGCAGATTGCACTTCCTAGTTGAAAACAGAGGACGACTAAGCTTTGAAAGCGAGTAAGATAAAAAGCCGCTTCTGCTAAAAGTAATAGATGAATCGGAAATACGTATGGATTCCATGCTCCGTCTATCGGATAAAAAACAACAACCGTTGCGATTGCTTGCAAAGAAAAAAAGATCGTTTGGATAACTGGTCGCTCGGCAAATAAAGGTAGGATGAATAACAGAATAAAAAATAGACTAGTGCCGGCTACTTGTCCTTCCTTTATGCCAGATGGGAATTCTAGTAATGCGAAGCCCCACGCGACTATCTGGAGTCCGAGCCATATAAAATACGTTTTTTTCATAAGTAAACTCCTCTACGGAATTTCTTTCTCTATTAAGTATTGTCTTCGATTGTAATCCATTCGTCTATAAAAAATTCTAATTCCAATAAAATGAAAATTCTTCCCATTGCATGCATACTAATTGTTATAATTTTACTGTAGATATTTTTCAGCTAGAACGGAGGTATATGATGTACACGCTCTTACTTTTCTTACTGATTGTTAGTATTGGATTTATTCATTCCCTTACAGACATTGCATTAGATCTTCCATTAATCGGGTTTAGTCTCCTTCTAGCCATGATGATGAGGGGCTTATATTTACTACACAGCCTACATAAACATCTGGTGACTAAAAATAAATCTTTGAGCGAACGAATACTAGAAAAGCGAAGGAAGGACGAATAAATCAAGAAAGCCCAGGAGTATAATCCCGTGGGCTTTCCTCTATTCTGAAGCTTATTGCGTAAGTTCCTGTATTTCCCTTAATACAGGCATTTCCTCCAGCTCTTCATCCGTTACAAGCTCCCATTTAATTCCGTTCGGTTTTCCATATGGAGAATTCGTTTCAATGAGCTCTGTTTCCGTTGCAATCCAATCGACTGAAAGATCAAACGCATCACGTGGGACATCTTCATCGGTTAATTGTGCACTATGTACCGTACCGACGACTGGGACGTCCGGATTGCCAAGCTCACGCATAATCGCATATTCTCGATCTGCATAGCCTTCTCCTTTGCCAATTCTTCGCCCATCTCGATGTAAAGCAACCGAGCCTACCACAAACAAATCAATTTTAGGAATGTCGGTTAGCGCAACTTCTTTCCCATACGATTTGATATGCGATAGACTAGCTGCTCTTCGTTCCTCTCCACTCGGAACCCATTCGGGCTTTACCATAATAAATCCAGCTTTGAGTCGTGGGGTTGGGACTAATAAAACTTTTCCATCCTTTAACACTTGGGTTCTGATAGGGAGCTGTGGCGCATCTGGGTTAACTTTGATTACGTTAGCACGCTGATATTCTGGCATAGAAGTTACCATTTTGGCCGCAAGCTCTGCCCCTTTAAAGTTTGGAATCCGATTTTGTAAAGGAAACGGAAATCTACCTAGTTTATTTTCAGTTAAGTAATTCCATTTGCTTTCACGGATTTCTTGTTTTGTTGTCATGAATAGCACCTACCATATTCGTTTTTTCTTAGCTATTACTTTCGTTTGCGATATAGTCTACATCTATATTTTCGGTCATGATATCAAGTACGGCTTTATCTTTTAATTTTGTTTCTATATCGTCAACATGAGGGACCATTCCTATGACAGGAACTCCTGTCATTTTTTCTAGCATCACCGGATTTTCTTGAATTCCTTCCGATGGATGCTCCGGATATTGATTGAGAATAATTCCTTGAACGTCAATATGCTTGCTTCTGGCATAGGATACCGTCATCACTGTATGATTTAATGTTCCGACTTCCGCTGATGCGACAACGAAGAGAGGTAAGTTCAAGTCCTTAACTAGCTCCGCATTTCCATAATGTTCATCGATGAGAGGGACGGCAAGACCGCCTGGTCCTTCCACTAGAACGAAATCATGGTCTTGTTCTAGTTTTTCATAGTTTGAAAGAATCTTCTTAGGATTTATCGGGTCATTCGCCAGTTGAGCAGCAAGATGTGGAGAGAATCTAGGTTTATATAAATACGTATTTATCTCTTCCTCGTTGCGTGGCTGATAGACGTTGCGATACACTTCTGCATCTGGAGAAACCCAGCTACCGTCTTTTTGGATTGCTCCGCATTGGACTGGCTTGTAGGGGACGGTGTCTATTCCTTTTTTATTAAGTGCATACGTTAAGCATGTGGTTAAAACTGTTTTCCCGATATTTTTACTCGTTGCTGTGATGAATACTCCTGGCATGGATTGTATCTCCTTTATTTAGATGTTTTATGGAATGGGACAGTGTTACTTCTCATTCACGACACGATTATGTAACAAATAAAACTGATTCGCTAAATAGGTTGGACTATAAGGTAGATCATTTCTTAACCAAGCCACAATCGTCCCAATAATGGCCGAAGAATCATACCAGATTAAAATGTCTGGCTGAATCCCTACTTTGGAGACGAAGGAATCCTTTCCTCTCGTTTCCATTCTACTCATTATTTTATCTGTGATTAGCTGTAACAATCGATCTCTAAAAATAGGAATTCGTCTAGAGGTAAGAATGACCTTATAAAATTCCTTATTTTTCTCAATATGCTCTAGGAAATTCACCATGATTTGCCGATCCATATCCTTGGATGCAGTGGATGCAGCTTCTTCTACATTTTCTATGGAAGAAGAGATATCCGTTATCATGTCATCTGCCATTCTTTCTAGCATGTCGGGAATGTCCTTATAATGAAGATAAAAGGTCACTCGATTGATGGTTGCTCGTTCCGTTAATCGATTCACCGAAATCTTCTCAATATCCATTTCCTTCAGCAGTTCTACAAACGCATTCCTTAGTAATTGTCTCGTACGTATAATCCTCGGATCTAATTGTTCCTTTTCCATGCTTCCACACCCCATTTATACTACATTTTATCCCTTTATGTTTATTAACTATAAAGTAAACAACACATCTTTTTCATCTGTAAACTATCCTACACTTTTATCCATATTGTAACTTGTCATCTAATTTCTTTGTACCTACAATATAATTTATGTGCTGTTAACTATGCAACAGTTTGTAAATTATACTCGGAATTAGGAAGGATGAATGTGCTTGAGTACTGCAGAAACACCAGAGAATTCGATTAAAAAAGGACCAATATTGGTCATCATGATTTTAGGTGCCTTTTTCACCATCTTTAACCAAACGACCATGACGGTTGCTTTGCCTGCCTTAATGGATGAATTTGAAATTCAAGCATCGACCGCACAATGGTTAACGACTGGTTACATGCTCGTGAATGGAGTGTTGATTCCTATCACTGGCTTTTTAATGAAGCGATTTACGACAAAGCAGCTATTTCAAACTTCTATGTTTGTGTTTCTAACGGGTACGATCGTTTCTGCTATCGCCGGCAACTTCCCTACCCTACTAGTAGGACGCTTAATTCAAGCGGCAAGTACTGGAATCACAATGCCACTGCTTATGAACGTGGTACTGTCTTTATTCCCACCTAATAAACGTGGGTCAGCGATGGGATTTGTTGGACTTGCGATTATCTTTGCCCCAGCCATTGGTCCGACTTTAACCGGATACGTCTTAGAATCTTATCCGTGGCAGATGTTGTTTTATGGAATGATTCCTTTTATTGTTGTCATTATTCTTTGTGGCTTTATATTCTTACAAAACGTCTCAAAAACAACGAAAACCAAGCTAGATATAATCAGCTTAATTCTATCAACAGTTGGATTTGGAAGCTTGCTATACGGCTTTAGTGAAGCTGGTAATAAAGGCTGGTCTGATATAGAGATTATCTTAGCGATTGGAATTGGTATGTTAACGGTTGGATTATTTACATGGAGACAGCTCGTAACAGAAGATCCATTCTTGGATTTAAGAGCGTTTAAATTCAACATGTTTACGTTAACGACACTGATTAATGTGACGGTAACGATTGTGATGTATGCCGATATGATTTTACTGCCATTGTATCTTCAAGAAGCGAGAGGCTATACCGCATTAGAGTCCGGGCTATTGATGTTCCCTGGCGCCTTGTTAATGGGATTACTTAGTCCTGTCGTCGGGAAGCTCTTTGACCGATTCGGCGCCAAATGGCTCTCGATTATTGGGGTTGCTATTATTCTTGCATCGACGTTTAAATTCACAGATTTAACAGACTCTACGAGCTTTATGTTTCTCATCCTACTGTATGCAGGGCGACGAATTGGGATGGCACTATTCCTAATGCCTGTTCAAACAGCCGGGCTCAACCAATTACCAAACAGCCTACACGCGCACGGTACCGCGATTTCCAATACAGCGCGGCAAGTGGCAGGTGCAATCGGAACATCCTTATTGGTTACGATTATGACAAATAGCTCCAAGGATTATGCAACAGATAACATGGCTTCTGGCCTCGCAGCCGGGTTAACGAAGGATCATGTAGCTATGGAAGCTGCGATTCACGGAATTAATGATGCGTACTTTGTTATCTTCATCTTTGGGTTTATTAGTTTAGTTCTTTCGTTCTTTATTAAGCATGTCGATCAGGCGGACGAACCAGGAAAGACAGTGGAACCAGGAACTCCATAAGTTTCTACAGGGTAATCCAAAAATGGGTTGCCCTCTTTTACGCACTTAAGTAAATTATTTCTAACCTTATGTTAAAAATAGTTTACTAATAGTCAAAAATATATTACAGTTAACGCATAGTGAATTCCAAATAAAGGGAGGGTTCCATTTGGGATTTAAGGAATCCGGATATCTGGAAAGTCGTCTCGCAGTCCTTCGTGCAGAGAAAAAGTGGTCACAGAAACACGTAGCCGATCTCATCGGTGTAAGCCGTCAAACCATTATCTCCATCGAAAATAATCGGTATAATCCATCCTTGAAGTTAGCCTTTGAAATTGCTCGTTTATTCGATGTAGATATAAATGATGTGTTTCAATACAGTGTAAAAGAGGAGGAATAACATGATTTATACGATTGGTTTACTTTTGACACCGGTCTATCTCGTTTGTTTATTTATTTCATTGAAATTCCTATGGGGGTCAGAAGGAAAAGATGAACGTGGACGACAAATCTCTTATATGGCTCTTTTATATTCCTTCCCCGTTTTCCCAATCGGATATCTTTTGACCGAGTCCTATCACAATTACATCCAAGAGCTATCGTTTGAAACGTATCGAGATTGTATGTTGGGTGCTCGTTGGCTTGATTTTTATTGTGCAAGGCGCAGTTATTTATGTTTGGAAGAAGAGAATATAAAAAGAGAATCAAGCCATTAATTTAGAAGGTACGTATATATATTATTGGCTTAAACTTTCAAACACAACCTTTAGCTTCAAATAGGCCGACAACTAATTCATTATTCAATACTTGCTCCAATGCTTTGGCAAATGTAGTTTTTCCACTATGTGTTTTTCCAATAGTCATAATTACTAATCTTTTCATATTCCCCCTACTTTCGTTACTATTAGTATCCATCATTACATATTTCATTATTGAGCAATCCTGACTCGTAAATTACGTATATCCACATTCTAACAAAAAGTCTACAATGCTTTTTATATGCCATAACACACCATATTTTAGAAAACAGTGAGACTACTACTTCGGTAAATCCAATTAAAAATATGAAAGACAAAACTCCCTAAAAATAGAACTAGCATTAAAAAATATATTTATGGGACTTTTTTTATCTTTCGCTCGTCAAAAGGAAAAAAGGCGGTGATATAAATTGGAGCAACATTTGTTAAACGGTCAATCAAAGGAAGAAT
Organism: Radiobacillus deserti; assembly: GCF_007301515.1. Taxonomy (GTDB): domain Bacteria; phylum Bacillota; class Bacilli; order Bacillales; family Amphibacillaceae; genus Radiobacillus; species Radiobacillus deserti. The sequence continues at coordinate 844,438 of NZ_CP041666.1, read as the reverse complement.
TAATAGAAAACATTATCGATGACCACGGGGAAGCAATTAAGAGAGTAATTTTTACTTATGTTAAAAATTACGCAGATACGGATGATATCTTTCAAGATTTTTTACTGAAAGTGTACAACAATCTAGACCATTTTAAGGGAGATTCTTCTTTAAAGACATGGTTAATGCGGATTGCTATTAATAAGTCCAAAGATTACTTACGTTCTCCCATACGAAAAATTCGTTCTTTAACATGGACAGTACGTTCAAGCACACAAACATCGGAACAAGTACTGATGGAAAAAGAAAAAAGGAATGTTATCCTTCATTCCATATTATCCTTACCAATTAAGTACAGAGAGGTCATTGTCTTAAGATACTACCGTGATTTAAGTATTAAAGAAATTAGTAAAACCTTGCAAGTGAAAGAATCAACAGTAAAAACAAGAATCATGCGTGCGAAAGAGAAATTAAAAGGTAAGTTAGGAGGTCAATATCTTGAGTTATTTTGAGAAAGAATTCAAATCCGAATTAGATGAGTATATCGGAAAGAAGCCTCTAGTTACGAAGCAAGACCGTGATACATTTTGGAACCATGCTAATCAGCAAAAACAATCAGCAAGAAATTGGATACCAAAATCTCTAACAGCCATGTTACTGCTAGGAGTAGGTATATTTCTATTCTTTCAACTTCAAGGAAGATTTTTGGATAACCGCACTTCATTAGATGAAGTTACTGAAAACTATCCTAGTGAGGTAAAAGAGAAGATTATACTTTTCCCTGAAGACATACAAGATATATTGGTTCTACCGAAAACAAGCGACTTTAGTTCAGAACCCGGAAAAATTGAGATGTCCATTGAATCCTACCCTGAAATGAACGATCCTACATCTGATCAAATTAGTGTCATTGAATTCTTATTTGATAATATAAACCCTCGTTGGACAATTCATTACTCGATATATCCTAATGGCGCAAGTAATCAAACATCAAAAGACGAAGAAACGATCACTCTAACCAACGGGTTACAAGCAGATCTCTTGGAAGATGGTCCGATGTTTCGCATTCAATGGAAGGACGCAGGGACATTTTATGAAGTCATGATCGTAAATACAAACGGAACGTATGAGAAAGAATCTGCTATAAACCTGGTAAACTCCATGTACAAATGATTGAAAGAATCCTAGCAGTAAACCTAATATAGAGGTTTGAAGTTATCCACTAACGAAAAGAAGACATCATTCCTTTATGCTTATGAACGTTTTCCTATAAATAGAGCATATGTAATTAATTACATATGCTCTTCCCCTATTGTATCGGACCAACATTTGCATTTTCATCTTCCATGGTGCATCCCCGCTAAGACTAAGGAGGGAAAAGTAACCAGAAGGTAAATTCTTTTTTTAAACCCAAAATTACTTTGACACATAGAGTAATTTCCGTTAAGATTACTCTATCAGATAGAACAATCGAAGAACAAGGAGTGACAGCATGATTAGAAGCGATATTATTCGCGGCCATTTGGAATCGATTATTCTACGTCTTGTGTTCGAGCAAGACCGCTACGGCTATGAAATCTCCAAGGAGATAAGTATTCGAACGGAAGACCGATTTCAAATTAAAGAAGCCACCCTTTATGCAGTGTTTCAGCGCCTTCAAAAAAAGGAACTTATCGAATCCTACGTCGGGGATTTTACACAAGGTGGAAAACGAAAATATTACCGAATCACGACTCTTGGAAAGGCTTATCTTAGAGAATCGGTAAAGGAATGGAAAGAAACGAAGGAAATTATTGACCTATTTATGGAGGGATTATCATGAAAAAATTAAAGCAGCATGTCGATCATTTGTTTAGCAAGATGCCAGTTACGGAAGAAAATAATGCGATGAAGCAGGAAGTATTAGAAAACCTAGAAGAAAAAGTGATTGATTTAATGGCACAAGGAAAATCAGAAGAAGATGCGATTAATAAAGCGATTGTCGATTTTGGTGATTTAGATGATTTAAAACAAGAAATGGGCGCAATGGCTGAACCTGAACAAGCATCCAAAGATACTAAAAAAATCAATCTTATGTACTCCATTTGGGGAAGTGTCTTAATCATCGGACTCCTAGTCTTCATCAACTTTTACTATTCACCAGATGAAATCTGGTTCGTCTATCCAACATTCGGCGTTTTATGGTGGCCGCTATCTACTTATTTCTCTTGGTTAAGAACGAAATAGGAGGCGTGACTATGAAAAAGTATGATGTAGCGTTTGCTGTCGCAGGAAGCTTGATGACGATTATTTTCATCCTTTTAGTTAATTATCTTACAAGTCCAAATTACCACTGGTTCATTTACCCGTGCTTCGCGCTCCTTTTTTGGCCAGTTTCTGTGTACGCATCCAAACAAAGAAACCATGCAAAGCTCGCATTCTTGCATAGTCTTCTGATCATTGCATTTCTTGTCATCCAAAATTACCTAGAAACACCGAAATACCCATGGTTCTTATACGCCGTTTTCCCTATCTTATGGTGGCCAATTCTTACATCACTTGGTAAGCGAGCTGGACATTTATCCGTTGCCATACTAGGAAGCTCTAGCATTATCATCTATTACGTCGTGCTAAATGTTTTCCTGGCACCAGGTTTTCCGTGGGCAATCTTCCCAGCGTTTGTCGTATTATGGTGGCCACTATCCATTTATCATGCACGCAGAAGAACGTTTAAGAAATTCTCTATTCATGCTAGTATTTTAATCGCTGTATTTTTTGTTACCGTAAATGCAATGACGACCCCTAATGAAATATGGGCGGTGTATCCGATTTTTGGTACGTTGTGGTGGCCATTGAGTATGTATCATTTCGCTCGGTAGTTTAATCATGATAGGAATCCTAATAGGTGGATTCCTATTTTTTTGTTTCATTTCTTCTATATCTTTTAAAAAATAAATCAAACAAAAGCTTCGTTTGCTTTAATCCTCAACCTCAATAAGAAAAATCCGTTCATCAAAGCTACCGCGACTTCTAGCTTTTTCCTGACGAATCTCTTCCACTCTTTCAATCGTGGCATCATGCGTTTTGGCCAGCCCATGCAACAATTCAAGGATGTCTGCTAATTCTTCTAAGCCATGCGCATCATGCTCCGCTTCTAAATACTCCTTTACTTCTTCTTGTAGCTTTTTTTGAAGCGCTAGTGTGTACTCTTTTTCATCCAGACGTTCTATCTTATATGCTTTTCCCGATTGTTCAATGATTTTGGGGATACAGTCTCGAACTAATTTTTGATAGACTGGCATGTCTACATTCCTTTCGTCACTTTTGAATCCATTGTAGCATAATCAATCCTTCGGCTTTACGTAATATAAAACTCCTTACCGGTGTAAAAACCAGTAAGGAGTTTGGATGCTATCCCTCTTCCAATATCGATTCTGCAACCTTGATTTGATAATCCATTTTTAAACCGACAATCGTGTAAAAAACACCTTCATCGTTTATGATTATATATTTATTTGTTTTTGTTATTTTAGGTTTGTCTTCATCTGTTACATGTCCTTCCAATACTGGTTTGGTCACCACTAATGCTTCTGTATTTTTTATCTTAATAGTTTCCACATGATATTGCTTCTTTATCATTTCCAGATTAGGATTTTTTTCTACATACAAAGCCCAGCTGCGCTCATCATCCGCAAGGAAAGCATTATTCAAAGGGTCGACTCTATAACTTACATATACCATTCTTCCATCAATAACTTGTATCTTGTCTTCTGATAAATAAGAACCTGATGGGACATAGGAAGGAAGTGTAATTGGAAATCCTACCTCTTTCTCTACCTCCTCGACATTTCCTATTTTAGTTGTTGGGAGCTCACTAGACAGATAGGTTCGTTCTTCCTTCTGTACTTCATAGCCATCTTCTGTGGCCACTATTTTCCATAGATGTGTAATCTGCTCGAGCTTTTCATTTCCCCATGCTCTCGTTTCAGGAGATAAGGAGAAGACTAACCCGGTTATCAAGACAACACTGGCGACGGCAATAGACGCCCATTGTTTCCATTTACTGATTCTAGACTTTTTAAAAGTCTTTTCTGTTTTCTCTACTTTCCCCTTATACATAGCTTGTTCGATGGCAGCATCGAGCTCACTAGGTATAGCAATCTGCTCTAAATCCGTTTTCCACCTTTGCAATTCTTCACTCATAGACCCAATCCTCCTCTAAGTTAATACGTAGCTTCTTCAACGCCATGTTTAAACGTGATTTCACCGTACCAATTGGACAATCCAATATCTCTGCTATTTGCTTTAAAGGTAAATCCCGATAATATTTTAGAATAATTACGGTCTTATACTTCTCGTTTAAGTTCGCAACCGCTTGTAGTAAATCCATCGTATCCTCCACCGGTTTCTGTTCGAGCACCCCGTTGGAAGTGACAGATTCAGGCAATGGCTCATCGAATGGGATTACTCGTTTTTTCTTTCGTAAAAAATCTATGGCACAGTTGATTAAGATTCTAGTTAACCATGTGTGGAAGTAATCTGGTTCTTTAAGCTTTCCTAGAGAAATGTACGCCTTATACACCGCTTCCTGTACAATATCTATCGCATCATGTTCATTCTTTGTGTACGCAAAAGCAGTTCGGTATAGCGTGGACTTATTCTCTTGGATTAGACTATAAAACGCCTCGTCATCTCCGTTCATCGCACGTCTGACTGTTTCCATAGAACCCTCCTTTTCCCCATTTGCCTATTAGACCTCCCATACGGCCATTTTGTTCGATACTTTTTAAATAACTATGTCCTCACCGTTACCAATACGTACTTTTGTACAAAAAAAGAGTGTTACTCGTGAGTAACACTCTCTGGATTGCTGTATGCTTTTATTTTATCATAAGGTTCTCTTCCATTAGTAATTTCTAATCGACCATTCCTCACTTGAGAAGTTCAATTTATGATGATTCAACTTCACATCGGACACGTACCAGCCTCGCCCATTTGTAGAAGAATCTGTCTCGTAAGTAAAACGCACAAATTTTGATCCATGTGGGATTGTCACTTCCTGGTCAACCCAGCCATTACTGAATCCTGTATAGGACTCCCCAACGGTAGACCATGACTCTCCGTCACTAGAGACTTGAATCCTTCCGAAGTCATAGCCAGGCTCTATTCGATACCACGTATCAAAGGACAGTGTACTAGCTTTTTTCACATTCACTTCTGCAACGAGCTGCTTGTCTGCTCCGTCTCCATAGCCAGAGAACCAAGTCTTCTTCCAAAACGGAACATCCACAGGAATCGCATCTGCTACCTGTCTAGCGAATTGTCTTCTTGCTGGGTTCGTAGACACAGTCTCTCTCGTTGGATGAACGCGATTCGTCAGCAAGATCGCAACGGTATCATTGCTTCGATCAATGACAATCGAAGTTCCCGTGTATCCAGTGTGACCAACTGTAGAAGCTCCAGACAGGGCATCCATATACCAGCCTTGTCCAACTTCCCAGCCTAGCCCATGCTCATCGCCAGGAAACTCAGGGATTTGATTTTCTACGAGAAGCTCGACGGTTTCAGGCTTCAGAATTCTAGTCTTGCCGTAGCGCCCGTCATTGATAATCATATGACCTAGCTTTGCTAAATCGCTTGCTGTCGAAAAGACACCAGCATGTCCAGCTACACCACCAAGCGACCAAGCATTTTCATCATGAACCTCTCCCCATACTAGCCCACGATTGGTCCAAGTCTGGTACTCGGTTGCTGCAATGCGGTGCTTATACTTTGCGGAGGGATTATACATGGTGTCCTTCATGTGGAGAGGATCGGTTATTTCTTCTTTTACAAACTGATCCAGACTCATACCGGAGAGCCGCTCAATCAATACACCTAAAGTAATCATATTTAAGTCACTATAGGTGTACGTGGAGCCTGGTTCATTATCGAGAGGATACTGCAGCACATAATCAATTCGATCCTGCTTGTTCTCGCCAATCGTGTACAACGACACCCACGCTTTGAAACCGGATGTGTGCGTCATCAATTGACGGATGGTTACATCCTCTTTGCCATTTTCCGCAAATTCCGGAATATATTCCGCTACTGGATCATCTAGTTCAAATTTTCCATCCTCATATAACTTCATCGCTGCAATTGTCGTAAAGATTTTACTCAAAGAAGCCACATCAAAAATAGTATCCTTTTTCATTTCAATAGGATTGTCCACTTTTTCTCCTTCATCATTCTTATAAAGAACGGCATCCCCATAGGCTTCGTGCTGTACAATATGTCCTCTACGCGCGACAAAGGTCACGGCGCCTGGCATAACGTCCTCTTTAATCATGTCCGTCATCACCGAATCGATTTCCTTCAGTGGCTTTGCTATCATGCCAGCACCTATGATAGAACCAGGATGTAAGATAGGAGAAGTCGGCCCTGGTGTTCCCCAGCCAAAGTGTGAAAATCTATTTTCTTGTGTTTGCTTCATCTCCGACTTTTCAATCGTGGAGCCTGTTTTTCTACTTGCTTCTACTTGATTGTCTGTCGTTGTTAAAAAAGATGTAGAGACCATTGCGGATAGCGTAATATAAACCCATTTCCGTTTCATTCCTCTTCCTCCTTTTTATAACAAAATGTAAAAGCTTACATTAATGATAGAGTGAATAGATACCTTTGTATATAAGGCAAAGGAAGTGAAAAAGATGGGCCCAAACGAGTTTATGGGATAATAGTTTTAGGCAGAATGGATGAACTTAGCGAATCCCTGCCGCTTTTTCCACCTGAGCCTGGTGTGAGGAGTCTGGTTTGCCATCCACATGTCTAATGCTATTCCCAAAGTACACGTCAAAGTGGCCAGATATGCCGTTATTCTTCACATAGTCTTGATCATGTGGCATAAAGCTCATGCTTGCGGCAAGCTTTCTCCCATCCACTTCTAGAATAACAGCTCGCGGTGTCCAAGAGTATTCGCCCCAAATAGATTTCGCCGTATTGGAGTCTGTAACCGTTAATGTTTCAGAATCTGCATGGTTCGCTCCAATGGTTCGCTTTATCATAAAGCTTTTCCCTGTTACAAAATCGGTTACTTTTGCATTTTTTCCTATAGGAAATACATATTGCGCTTCCGTCCACCAGTCCAAATATTCTCCATGTCTATCACTTACCACTGGCTTTGTCGCAATATGGTGTACAGGAATCTTCAAGGTTTGTCCAATCGAAAGCATACTCGTTGATGTAAGATTATTGGCACGTAATAGTTCTTGTTGCGGGATACCATATCGAGTACTTAGATTCCAGATATTATCTCCCGCTTGTACCGTATGAGTCCTATACGTAATGGTGTTTGTCTCTCCTTGTGCCGAAGCATTTAAGCCATTAGGAATGGTTAGTGCTTGACCCACTCGCAAGTTATCACTTGTTAGTCCGTTTGCGATACGGATATCGTCAATCGGAACGGAAAACCGTTTCGCAATCACCGACAAGCTATCCCCGTAATGTACGGAATAGACAAAAGTAGTTCGTTTTTCTTGTGTGGACTCCGTCATAGGTGCAGCGTCTGTTCGAATAGTTAATCGTTGTCCAACCCTGATAACATCGGACGTTAGCTGATTCGCTGTTTTCAATGCTTCTAGCGATATACCATAGCGCTTGGCGATGACGGACAAGCTATCACCAGATTGAACAATGTAATCACTAGTATTCTCTCTAGGCTGAGCTGGTTCTTCAATAGAAGGATTACTTCCAGGTGGTATGGATAACACCTGTCCGATCTGCAATACATCTGAAGTTAAACCGTTAACACGGCGTAGTCCATCGAGAGAGACATTAAAACGCTTTGCAATGACCGAGAGACTATCTCCAGATACAACCGTATAGATAGTTGAGGTATGCTCCTCCGATTTCGTTTCATTTATCGGTACCTTGAGTGTTTGTCCAACAGATAAAAAATCGCCCGATAAATTGTTTTCCTTCCGTAAAGCATCTACTGTCGTTCCAAAATTTTTCGCTATAACGGACAGACTATCTCCTGCTTTCACTGTATAATTGCTCGTATTTATCCTAGGAACTGTTAGTTGTTGCTCTACTACTTTCATGGCGCCATTCGGGATAGTCAGTACTTGACCAACGGTTATGATATCGGAAGTTAACCTATTCACTTTGCGTAGCTCATCCACAGACACGTTATAACGTTTTGCGATAACAGATAGGCTATCTCCGGTTACAACGGTGTACGTCGACCCTTCTGGTTTTGGCTCTCCAACCGCCTCTGGAGACGATGTATTTGTAATTAACAACGGGATAACTAAGGTTTGCCCTAGTGCTGTGGAATCTGTTTTTAAACCATTTGCTATTTTTATCGCATCTACGGATACTCCATAGTCTCTCGCTAAAACAGTTAGATAGTCCCCAACTCCGACCGTATGAATCGCTTTCGGAATAACCAATCGTTGGTTTACCAACAATGAATTCGTTTGTAGGTTATTGGCTCGTTTAATCTGATCAACAGAACTGTTAAACTTTCTGGAAATCGTCCATAGCGAGTCACCACTCACCACCGTATAAAAAACAGACGACTCCGTAGTGACTTCAGAGGTTACCTCATTGGATTCCGCTTCAACAGTATTCTGATCATTCATCATCGGAATAGTCGTAACGACGGCACCGCTTAGTATCACCTTGACCATTGTAACGCGTACATTTGAATAACGTACTTGTAGAATTTGCTTAACTGTGGCAGTTAAGCTTTGCTTTGTCTCGGGAACACTTCCTAATTCATCCGCAAACTCTGTTAAGTGGTCATCTAAATAGACTACCAACATGTATCCATTCGATTGATTATTTTTCTTTTCAAGTTCCACTCTTTTTATAGGATTCATTACTTTGCCAACTCCTTTAAAAATTAGCTTCTACTAGTATGTGACAAAACTAATGATTCATTTGCAGAAAACAGACACCGACCTAATCCGTTCTATTTACCCAAGCTTAGATAAAAACAAAGATGCCAGCTCACATCATCTGTGAACTGGCAATTTCTCATTTTATCTAAATAAATCTAATAACTTATCCCAGAAGCCTTTCTCTTCTTCCACCGCTTCTTCTGTCTCTTCCTTCTCCTCTTGTTCAATACTTTCCGTTTTCAACACAAATTGAACGGAATTAATCTTTTCATTTTTAGGAGAAACAAAAGATACGGCTTTGAAATCAGAATTATCGTATTTGGCCATCATTTCATTGACTTCTTTTTTCATTTCGTTTGGCAAATCATTCGTGGACACCGCTAGTTCTGAGGTTCCATCATGAAGCTCGCTTACACCGTTCTCTAATTCTCCTGTACCACCTGCAAGTTGGGAAATGCCTTGGTGCATCTCTACATAGGAGCTAGATAATTGATGAACGCCACCAGTGTACTCGATCAAGCCCGAATGGAATCCCCTATACTGGGAAGCTAGCTGATCGATACCACCCTGCAGTTTGCTTAGGGATTGAGCCAAATCAGCCCCTTCTGGTGGAGACGTCAGCATGCCGGCGATTCCCTCTAGATTACGAGCCATCGTTGTTAAAGAAGCACTAGCTTTCTCTAGCTTTCCAGTGACTGCTGCAAGGTTTTGTTTCACAGCAAAATAAGTCTCCTTAACAGCTTGTGCAGCCTCGTGCGTTTGGATAAGTTGATCCACCACCGAGCGGTTTGCACTACTGCTATAAAGCTGATTTTTTTCTGCTTGCGTAAGCTCACTATTAGGTATGTCTTCAATCGCTCTGCTTAATCTGCCATAATCCTTCGCATAGCTTTCTTTCAAGCTACTCAAGTCTTTAGACGTGTTCTGTAAACTATTTGCAATTTGTTCTAGTTGCTCTCCAAGCTGTTTCATATCCCCCATGTTCATATCCTCTGAGCTATTCGCGAGAGAGGCATTTATTTGCTCCAACGCTTGTCTAATACTCTGAGAACCGTTCACTAACTCGGAAGAGGATGCATCGATGGCGGACATTCCATCTTTATATTGTGCAGAGCCCGAACGTAATTCCTTCACTCCGTTGTTCAGTTCCACCACGCCGTTTTCTAGCTCTGCTACACCATCATTCACATCTTGAATAGCGTCCGATAACGTTTCTAGGTCCCCCGTCATATTCTCTATATTTGGGGAATCAATTGGCATCGAGGATGGAACAGCAGAGATATCGATGCCTTGCAATTCAAAATCTACGACATCTGCTTCCACCACAAGCTTTTCCTCTTTCTCCGGCATTACCGTAAAGGATACTTGCTTGTTTTTCCCTGCATTAGCAAGCATCCCGTCTGGAGCTTCAATGTGTTGAAACAGATCCAAATTGAGAGAAAGTGAAACCTGTAATAAATAGTTCTCGAAGAATACAGAATCCACGTCCTCATTTTCCGACGTCGTAATGATTATTTTCACATGGCCGTCTTTCCCTGCTAACGCTTCTGGTTCGATTTCCTTTCCATCCAATAGATACGTAATCGTTATATCCCAGGGTAAAGGCTGTTCGTTCATGTTTCCTTGGTAATAAAATTTCCCCTCTGGGGCTGCAAATTCCACTTGATTATTCGTTTGTACTAATTCGGATGTATTCGTTAAGTTCTTTAAAGTAGTGTATGAACCGTAATCTAGGATTTGTCCGGCTTCTTCTACATGAAAAACGTTCACGACATAAGCATCCTTCGTATCGCCATTTGCCGTTAGCTTCCCATACACCACTTCATCCTTAGAGGAATATGACCCTTTTCCTGTCGGTTCGTCTTTTGAGTCCTTCTCATCCGAAGCTGCCGATACAAGAAGAGACGGCAGCACGAGCATGATTGTCAAAAAGACGAGTAGAACCTTTCTTATCCGTATCATTATCCTCTCTCCTTAAAAAAGTTTGCTTTCCAGGTTGTTTTTCGAATCCATGTATCACAGAGCAACAGCATAGCTGGTAAAAAGAACACGACCATGATAAAGGAAAGTAACGCACCTCTTCCAAGTAAAAGGCCGATGGAGGACACAATCGGATTGGACGAGGTAATCCATAAAATGAACCCTACACTGGATAGAATCGAAGCAGAAATTCCAATCGCAAACACCTTCTCATCCATCGTTTTCTTAATGGCTTGAAGTGCAGACATTTCCTTCCGATCCTCTTTATATGCATCCGTTAAGAGAATCGCGTAGTCCACCGTTGCTGCCAGCTGAATAATACTGATAAGTAAGTAGCCGACATACACTAAAGAAGAATCCGTAAAGTATGGAACCGATAAGTTCATCCACACGGCGGATTGGATCGTCAGCAGTAGAATGACCGGAATTAATATGGATCGAAAGGTAACGAACAGAACAAACGCTACCGTCACAATGGTCAGCATATTTACTAGCTTGTTGTCTCTTTGCACCGTGTTTTTAATATCATATAAGGTCACACTTTCCCCAACCGAGTAAACCTCTTCTCCATAATAGTCCTCAGCTGTTCGATGCACCTCTTCAATCAGACCGAACGCTTCTTCGCCCTCACTTTTCGTATTCGTCTGAAGAATAAGGCGACTATAGTCATCCGAATAAAATTGCTCCGTTGCTTCTTGTTCCAAATACTCTGGAGGAATCGCACTCCCCACGGTTTTTACATACGCGAGTACGCTCGTCACATGCTCAATATCCTCTAAATCCTGGACGAGCTCTTCTTCTTTTGCAATATCTCCTCTTGGCACAAGTAAAACCATTGGAGTGCTTTTCTCAAAGTGTTCATTGATTTCCGCTAAGTCACTACCCGCTCTCGTATTTTCTGGTTGCTCCCCTATCCCATAGATAAAATTCGTCTGACTCTGCGCCAAAAAGGCAGGAACAATAAGTAAAAATACGAGAATCAAGCTTGGAACACGTAGCTTTACAACGAATTTCCCTTTATTCCGAATCGTAGGAAGTAAAGGCTTATGCTTCGTTTTATCAATCCATTTATAGCACATGAGTGTTAAGGCAGGTAAAAACACCATGACACTAATGAAGCTAAGTAAAATCCCTTTTACGAGATTAATTCCTAAATCTGCCCCGATCTCAAAGTTCATAAAGGATAAGGCGATAAATCCGAAGAAAGTCGTCGACGCACTAGCTGTAATCGCAGAGAATGATTTTTTCATCGCACGCTGCATCGCTTCCTGTGGATCCGCTACTCGTTTTCGAAAATCGGAAAAGCTATGTAGCAAGAAAATCGCGTAATCGAGCGAGACAGCGAGCTGTAAAATCGGTGCGACCGATTGTGTGACGAACGATACTTCGCCAAGGAACATGTTCGTTCCCATGTTGATTAAAACGGAAACACCAATCGCTGTTAAGAAAAGCAACGGCTCCACCCATGACGTAGTGGAGAGGACTAAAATAAGGATGATAATCGGAACTAACAACGCCCCTGCGTACATCGATTCTTTTCCAGCCATCTTCTGTTGAGTCGCCGTGTTCAACGATTCCCCAGCCAATGCATTATCTTCGCCAATGAGTTCATAAATGGCATCGGTTATCGCCACTTCCTCTCCTTCCCGAATACTGAAGGAAAATAGCGCATTGTTATCTTTATAGTAGGTTTCTACAACCTCTTGATCCGCCATTTCGAGTGGCGCTTTTATATCAATGGAATCATCCAACCACGTCACATCGGACACACCATCCATGGCAGCTAGCTTTTCTTTAAACGCTAGCGCTTCCTGTATCGTCATGTCTTTCATCATGACCCTATTGGTTGGAACACTACCGTCAAATTCTTCTCTCATAATGTCCATTGCCATCGTCGATGGTGCATCCTCTGGCAAATAATCCTTCATGTCATAGTTTACGGATACCGTAAACTGCGCCAACGCACAAAGGATGGTTAGGACCATAAACGTAATCGCAACAGCCTTTTTGTGTTTAATAATTCTAGCTGAAATTTGTATTCGATCTCACCCTCTCTTGCCAATATATTCGGTACACTTTATCATTATATGGACACGGTGTTGTCTATTCAACAAACAGTTTAGTATTATCTGTGAGTTGCCCAACACATCCACCACTTATGTTGCCAAACCGCAAAATTTAGGGGGAGAAAACATGACATCGAAATTAGACAGGCGTAAAAAATATACGAGAATGGTTTTAAAGGATAGCCTTATTGAGCTATTAAAGGAAAAGCAAATATCAGCGATTACGGTAAAAGAAATATGCGAATTGGCAGACATTAATCGTTCGACCTTTTATGCGCATTATGCGGATCAATATGACCTGCTCGATAAAATAGAAGATGAAATTATTGAAGATATGACCGGATACTTAAACCAATACCATTTAGTGAAAGAGGAGGATGCTTTTCACATCATTGAAAAGCTAATCGATTACTTTGCATCCAAGCATGAGGTATGCCGCACCCTTTTTAGTGAGGAAAATGATACGACGTTCCAGAAAAAAGTGATGCGTTTCGCCCAAGAGGTTTTTCAACAACATTGGCCCGGCTCCACACTAACGGGTAACGACTCCAAATATTTGAGTACGTTTGTTATCAGTGGGAGTATTCATGTGATTAAAAGCTGGCTTAATAATGGAATGGATAAGTCGACTACGGACATGGCGGAAGTAATCAGTCAGTTGATTAATAAAGGGTTGTATGGAATGAAGGAAGGATAATTGCCCTGAGAGTTAGTTAGCACTCCAACTCCCAGGGTGGAGTCCCCTACTATTCAGAGTTCTCTCTAAAGAATATTAAATAGGCAAACACGAGAAGAAACCCAGCCCCCACTAATCCAAGAATCTGGTTTCCATAAAAAATAAGCAACGGTACAGGAAGGATCAGAATATAGAAAATCCCCCAAATAATTCTTTGTTTTTTAGAAATGAGTATCACTCCTTCTAAAAGTGGTTACCCCTTATCTATATTCTGTACCATACATTACCATACTTTGTAAAATACGGAATGTAGAAAATAACATAAAAAAGGAAGAAATCCATCGGACCCCCCCCCTTACCTTCCCTATTTCAAAAGCTCCTTCGATAGATCCACAATATACTTCAACTTTTCCCACTGCTGTTCTTCAGTAAGCTTGTTACCATGATGCGTGGAAGCGAACCCACATTGCGGGCTTAAACAAAGCTGCTCCTTCGGTACAAATTGGGTCGCTTCCTCTACACGTTCCTTAATTAACGTTTCATCCTCTAACTCCCCAAACTTGGAAGTGAACAAGCCGAGTACCACTTGTGGGCCACCTTCAGGGATTTGATTCAATGGCTTAAAGTCACCCGAGCGATCATCGTCATACTCTAAGAAAAATCCGTCCACTTTTTCCTTCGCAAATAACGTCGGTGCAATATGGGCATAGCTTCCTTCAAACGCCCAAGTTGATTTATAGTTCCCACGACAAAGATGTGTCGTAATCACTAAATCCTCAGGCTTTGCTTCAAGCACCTCATTGACCACACGTAATGCTAAGTCAATCAGCTCCTGTCTAGTTAACTCTTCATATGCAAAGAGGTGATCGGTATTTAAACCAGCAATATACACATCATCAAACTGCAGGTAACGACAGCCTGCATCATAGAAAGCCTGTACCGCATCCTTGTACGCCGCAATAATGTCATTCGCGTAATCATCTAGATTCGGGTACACCTCAGGATTGCGAATCCCTCTATGGAAAAGCTGGTTCGGACTCGGAATCGTTTGCTTCGCTACTGCACGTCCGCCTACAATCTCCTTAAAATCGATGAAATCTTTTACGAACGGATGATCTGTGTTAAAAGAAATTTTCCCGACATTTCGAACATCATACGGCTCGGTTTCTTCATCCGCAAACTTGATTCCAGCCTCTGGAACATATCCTTCGAAGCCATTTAAATTTTCTAGAAAATCGATATGCCACCAGGAACGACGGAATTCCCCGTCGGTAACCGCTTCAAGTCCTACCTCAACTTGCTTGTCCACGATTCGTTTAATTTCCTCGGTTTCCACGGAACGGAGTGCTTCCTTTGTTATTTTCCCTTCTTTAAAATCAAGTCGAGCTTGGTGTAATCGTTCCGAACGTAATAAACTACCTACGTGATCTGCTTTAAATGGTGCGCCAACTAATGTTTTTGTCATGTGATATCCATCCTTTATCGTTTAATTATGGCAGGATTGCAAAGGAGCGAACAGGGAACCCTGTTGCTTTTTCCGGCTTCGGTACGATGTTAAAAATAACTGCACCCTTCGCAGGTAATTGATCTAGATTGGTTAACAGCTCGACTTGATACGTATCCTGCTCTAGTACGTAATATTCACCTATTAAACTACCATTTTTCCGAACATCGACACTAGAGTCCGTATCGAACGTTTCATGTCCAACTGCTTTAATATTCCGTTCTTCGAATAAGAACTTCAATGCATCGATTCCCCAGCCTGGAGCGTGTGGATTGCCTTCTTCATCTTTATTTTCAAATGCTGCTCTATCCGGCCAACGCTTGCTCCAGTCTGTACGCAGTGCAACGAAGGTTCCTGCTTCAATTTCTCCATGCTTTTTCTCAAAATCTAGGATGTCTTGAACCGATATGGTAAAGTCATTGTTTTCTTGTGCTTCTTTCGATTTGTCGATCACGACTAGCGGTAGCACAAGCTCCTGTAATTCCAAATCCTCTAAATACCGTTGATCCCCACGAATGAAATGAATCGGTGCGTCTAAGTGTGTTCCATATTGCCCGGGAAAATCAAAACGTTGAACAAAAAAGCCATCATCATGCGTAAAAAGCGGGGTGAACTTGGCATCCTCAAACGCCGCAAAGTGTGGGGAATCAGGACCGAACGCGTGCGTTAAGTCGACCCATTTTTTATTTTTTAGTGTTTGCAGTGCTTGCTGTAGCTCATTTACAGTTTGTGTATTCGTCATCAAAATCTCTCCTCTTCGTTAGTAGTAGAAATAGAAAAAACCCCTCTTCTAGACAAATAGAAAAGGGGTTCGATTACCGAACGTCTCTCTTCTCATCTGCTAGCAATACGCTACTGGAATTGGCACAGTACTTGTAAAAGTCCGCTGCCGAGGCTTCAAAGGGCCAGTCCCTCCACCTCTCTGGATAAGAAATATTTATTTATTTGTTGCTACTAACAATAACGCATGTTTGAATTGTCTGTCAACTAGTTTTTTAGGATGTGTTTTAAATGCTAGCTTTCATTCGTTCTATGATAGTCAATAATAATAGATAGTAGTCTTTTAAGCTAGCCTGTATTTTTAGTGCAACTTCCTCATTGTACGTATGAACTGTTAAATTCCGGTCATCTACCATTCTAATTCCTTTGATTGCTTCTTCTTCATTCAGGATAGAATTCTCTCTCAAGCTTCTGATTACTCCCTTAGGCGATGCAGCATCAATTCCCTTTTTATCATATAAGAACTGCTTGGCAGTTTTAAAGCAAATTTCAGATGAGAACTTGAATCGCTGGATCAGGGCGTCACGCTCAACAGTAGTTGGTTCTTTTACATCCACAAGTTCAGAGAAGGCAGATAGTGGTTTTTCGGCTGATTTTATTCTTTGCTGCAATCTTTCCATTCTACCCCCTCCTTCCTCACATTTTCTTTCAATTCCATACTTGCATCGTCCATGTTCACAATGTCAACGTGATATGGAATGGTGGATTCCTCCACCTTTTCAAGTAATTCCGCCCATTTTGATAGGGAGATTTGGGAACGCGATTCTACTGCAATATCGATATCAGAGCTATTCTTTTCCTCCTGGCGAGCCCAGGAACCAAAAAGATAAACCTTCACATTTTCTTCTTTTAGAACGTTAAGGATTATAGTTTTTAGCTCTTTTAATATATTTTCTCTCATTACATCTCCCCACTTCCTATTCCCATTATAACAGGATGGAATTGCCAAAAAGTAGCGGTCTTCTGGCATAAAACTTCTATTTTACACATCCGGCACTCTTGCTTTCGTCCCGCCAAAGACAGTAAGGACACCGACGATAAAGAAGACACCAGCAACACTCGCTACATGGGCAACTGCTCCAAATAGAATCGGAGCAGAAATTTGCGTTAGCCGGTTAGCCGTTAAGCGTAAACCAAGCCCTTCGCCAATTCTATCCTGTGGGAGTGAATCCGCCGTCGTTGAAATCGATAATGGTTGTCCAAGTCCTGAGCCAAGCCCGACTATAAAGGATAAAATCGCCAGAATCATCGCACTTTCGAAAAACGGCAAGGCAAAGAAAAATACACCTGATACTACAATGGAACCCATGATAATTTTGGTTCTACTAAAATTGGAAAGAAGATAAGGAATCAGCCAACGAATTAAAATTCCACCTGCAGCGTTTAAAGAAATGATGAAGCCAATCGTGGCATCTGATAAACCAAATTCCACCCCTAACAATGGGAAATAAGCCGTGTAAATGTCTTTTCCTAATATAATGAGAATACTGACTAAAAAAGCAACTCGAAGATTTTTAATCTTTAATAAGGACAAGGACTGCTTCAGCTTGGTCGACTTTCTCGTAGCCTCTCGATGCGAATCCGACTTAATAAACAGCGTGAAGCATGCGGAGAGCACCGAAACACCACTTAACAATCCGAACGCGACCGCGTAATCCCATATATCTGCAAAAAGCCCTCCAAGCATCGGTCCTAAGAAGCTTCCTAGCGCAACCCCGATACTGAACAGCATAATACTTTTCTCTCGTTCATCATGCGACTTGCTGGCACTGGCTAAGGTTTGCGCAGATACAGCAAACACGGTGTGCGAAATCCCAGCTAAAATTTGTGAAAGGAGAATCGACCATATACTCGCATTTACGAATGGAAGTAAAATAGCGAGCGCACCAACGAAGGTACTAGCGACAATTGGTCGCTTATACCCGGCACGATCGACAATCTGTCCCATTTTAATCGCTAAGAAAAACGGAAATAACGGGTACAGCGCCACGATAACCCCAATCTCTGCAACACTAGCCCCTAGCTGACTAGCGAGTAGTGGAATCAACGGCCTTGTCCCCATAATCCCGGTAAAAAAGATAAACCCTATTAGTAATACATTATATTTTTCAAAAAATCTCAAGGTAAGACACCTTCTTGTTGATGTAGGTTATGAACGATTTTATTTTAACATGATTGCTTAGGAAAGGCTTGGCGAAGGGATTGAACAAAAAGGGGACACCTCTTTAAAAGAAGTGTCCCTATCATTATCGCTTCACGACGTTAAAATTCTCTGCAATCAACAACCAATTCTGCGGAAACGGCAAGCCAAGCTTCCAATAGCTTACGCCACGCAACCCTAGCCGCTTGAGAAGGTCAAACTTCGCCTGTATCGAACGAGCATCCTCAAACCATACTTTGTGTGACTTCCCTTGCTCATCTACATAGTCAAAGTGCGGTGCCTGTGCTTGCACATCGTATTGTATCGGTACACCATATTGCTTTGCCAGCTCAATTGCTCGCTGTGGACTAACGGACCGAGCGTATGGCCCACCTTCTACATAAGGCAATGTCCAGTCATAGCCATACAGATTTTGACCCATCATAATTTTAGAGGCTGGCATTTCTGTCAGCGCGTACTGCAGCACCTTTTCTACCGGTCCAATCGGAGAAACTGCCATCGGAGGACCACCCGAATACCCCCACTCATAGGTCATGAGCACGACAAAATCCACAATCTCACCGTGCGCTCGATAATCATGCGCTTCATACCATTGACCAGGTTGATCTGCTCTTGTCTTTGGTGCCAAGGCACTCGAGATTAACAAGCCTTCATTGCGCAATCGTTCAGCAGCTCTTCGTAAAAAGCTGTTGTAAGCTTCTCGTTGGTCTCCTGGTAAAAACTCAAAGTCAAAGTGCACATCCGTAAATTTACCAACCCGTCTCGCTTCCGCAATAATGTTATCGAGTAGCAAATCCTGAACCGCACGACTCTGGAGAATATCTTTTCCCAGCTCGCCACTAAACTGTCCACCCTCTAAATTCGTAACCACCATCATTAAGGAAGCTCCCGATTCTTCTGCAATCTCTGGAATTCCTTCTAAAGGCATCGACTGGAGCGTGCCATCTCTTCTTACTTGATAGCTAAACGGAGCAAGATACGTCAAATAAGGAGCACTAGCTCTCGCATCTCGTAGCAGAGCGTCACTAACCGTCGTTCCTCTCGGCTCGATATACGCATTAATTTCTGCGTTTCTTTTCGGAATAGGTGGTATAAAGAGACGGAGTCCAATCGGTAATGGAGCATTAGGATTGATTTGATTCATTTGAGCAATCGTCGTATATGGAATCCCGAACCGCTGCCCTATTGCCCATAATGTATCCCCCGGTTGTACCCAGTAAAAGCTTCCCCAAATCGGTATCACTAATGCCTGCCCTACCACCAGCTGGTTAGGGTCTGGGATTTGGTTGGCTTGCACTATATGTTGAGTAGAGGAGTTATAGGTCTGAGCTATTCGCCATAGCGTTTCCCCTCGTTGTACCACATGAATCTGCATGCATATCCTCCCTTTCCAGTAGCTCAAATGGAATACCAGTCCTACTTGAAAGTGTATGAAGGAGAGCATGTACACTGAACCTATAACCGTAATTCATGGATGTGTCTTACGAAAAAAGCCACAGAGAGATTTTATCTCCGTGGCTATTCTCTTACTTATCAAATGGTGTAATTTTCGTTCCAGGATAATAAAACTGGATAATCTCTCGATAAGACTTCCCGCTTTCCGCCATCCCTTGTGCCCCCCACTGACTCATGCCGACACCGTGGCCAAAGCCTCTTCCTTTCATCGTATAGCTTTCCTTATCTGCTTCAAGCGAATCAATCAGATAACTCTTAAAAATTGTTCCGCCAATCATGGGACGTATTTTATTTAGATTCACGTTGGTTAGATTATATCGATGAAACAAAACGGTGCCATCAAACAATCTTTCCATAAACTCAACAGTCAACGATCCCTTTACACTCCGCTCCGAGGAAAGTTGCTTTTCTGCGAGCTCGAATTTCGGTATGGCCAGGATTTTCAAATCCCCGGAATAGCCCTTTCCTTTTAAGTAGCGCTTCATGGATTCCGAAATGTCTTTATCCTTTTCCTGTAATGCGTCCCACCAGTCAAAAGCATCCCAATCAATGGTATTTAAATCAATTTGGGTTCGGTGTAACGTGAACTCCCAAGGCTCGATTGGATCATAAGGATCCTTCTTAATTGGAAAATAAGACTGCGCTTTTCCACCCCAAACGTTTTTATTACTTTCTGTCACACCTCCGTTACTCGCAGAAAAGAAAGCCTCGATTAGCTTCCCTTTATGGGTAATGACTTCCCCCTTCGTTTCCTCCACCGCCTTCGTTGTTTTCTCCTTCCACGTATAGCCGCCGTAGACTTGGTAGCTGATTGTGTCGTTAATTTCCTCGTTAATATGAGAGGCCGCGTAGGTTCTTGCAGCTAGCGCTTGGGCTTTTAATGCTTCAAGGTCCCAGGTTGGATAGACTTCAAAGGGAACGACACCTTTTAAGTAATCCTCCAATGGGAGCTGGTTAACGGGGCGAATCGTGTTATCCTCTTCCGCTCTGAATTCCATCGCACCTAAATATGGTCGGTCATTTATGTATAGAATATGGTTCTCATCGTATTTGTCCGGGATTAGAATCAGAGAATCTTGAAAGGTGTGTTTTTCCTTTTTCCCTTTAAGAACGAGAGACCCTTTTTTCATCGTTAATTGATAGGCTACTCCTTCCTTTATTGTTAGAGTTGGGTCTAGGGATTTGTAATCGCCTTTGAATTCGATTTTAAGCTTGGATGGATTCTCTATGTAGTTGGTCAGTTTTACGGTCATCATGTTTTCGGCGTGTATGGTGATTGGGAATAAGCAGATGAGTATGGTTGATAATAATAGCAGTAAATTCTTCATGTCACTTAGGGTAGCTTAGAGATAAATAATTTATACGCTTTTGTTATGTTCACTTCATTTACTCTTATAATTCTCTCATGATAAATAATTAAAGTGACAATTTCCCCTCACTCCATTTCCATTACCATTCTATGAATTATTATATACGTTGTTTTTTTATGCAAAATCACTAAAAAGTTATTTCAAACTTCCGTTTTACTATCACTTGTGATACGGTTCACCGCAGTTATTTAATACTCGGGCTATTGATTAGGATTTAAATCTTTCCAGTGCTTTATATTAGTAAATTACAAGCATCTATGTTTTTTAAATGGAAGGGGGAAGCTCTTGTTTATCGCTAACTAAATAATTAATTTAATAATTCGTCAGGAACTGCATCGGGTAAGTATTCATTAGTAAATTGGTTAAAGGGATTAATAGATAGTAAAGAACTCGTTATAATTGATATAATTAGAAATTTTTTCATAATAAAGTAACTCCTATCTTACTTAATTTTTTATTGTGAAATTTCTTGTCCTTTTTCAAAGAATATATAATTCTCTTTATTCATTTTATTATAGGATGGTAAATTCCTTAATTTAGGATAAACAATCCAATATACCGAAACAAATAACAATGATATAGCACCCATCAAATAAACATAGCTTGAATCTATTATACTTCCTAAAAACCCACCTAATATGGATCCAAAAGGTAGAGCTATGCTAGAAATACTGGAGATAACTGCAAATACTCTCCCGAGTAACTCTTCTGGTATTAAGGTTTGAAACATTGTAAAAATCAGTACATTTACAATTCCTAATGTTACATTGGCAATACCAAATAATATGAGAGATAATACCGGGTTACTCAGAAAAGAAACAAACCAAATAATAAATGAAATAAATGTAGATAAAATTATTACTCTACCTATAGGGAATTTTTGAAATAAAGGAGCAATTAATGAGCCTAATAGCATTCCCACGGACCATGCAGCCATATAATAACCATAATATTCATCCCCACCCTTGGAAATTGAGAAGGCTGGTAAGATAGCATTAATCATCCCAAACAGTCCATTTGCGATCACAAGTGGAATTAATAATTTTGGAATAAATGAGTTTTTAACAAAATTCAAGCCAACCTTTAAATCCTTTTTATAGTTAGATATAATCTCTTTTAAACCTGCTTTACTTTTCTTATCATCTGTTTTTTGGTTATTTTTAATATTAATGTTCAAAAACATTATTCCTGCAAGTATAAAAGTAATCGAATCCACTATATAAATGTTAATAACACCAATGTAAACGAGCAATAATCCTGATACTGCAGTCAATGCAAAGTCAATACCCTGATACGCAAAACTCATTAAAGAGTTTCCATGCACTAAATCCTCTTCTTTCAAAATTCTTGGAAGTATAGAAGATTGAGCTGGATAAGATATCTCACTAAACACTGAAGCCAAGAACATTACAATTATGACAATCCAAACATTGAGTACATTAAAATAACTTGCGACAGGAACACATAGAATCAATAGACCTTCCATAACCTGAGTTATGATTAAGGTGAATTTTAACGATAATCGATCTACCAAAGGGCCAAAAATAAACCCAAACAATTGTGGTATAAAAACTATTGCAGAAGCTAATCCAGTATAAAATGGATCGTTAGTTAAATTAAAAACTAACCACATAGCAGCAATAGCGTATATACTATCACCTAGATTGGTAATTAACCTGCCAATGAATAGAAATGAAAAGTTTCTATTTTTAAAAACATTTACCATTATGAACTCCTTACAACATTTATTTTCTTATATTTATCTCTTTAAGATAAGATATTAGTGAATTTAGGTATTTTGCTGAGACTTCAAGTAGTTCCTCATTTGTCATATTTGTAAAACTACTTAAGAATTGCTCTAGACTAGTTTCCCCATTATTTAATCTTTGTTTAATTTGAAGTATTGTCGAATACTTTTCATTACTTCCATTTTCAAATAAAAATACTGCTATAAAATATGATATTGGTTCTAATATATTTGAAAATGGTTCAAATATAAAATTAGAATTCAAAAAAACATTTAGATAGCTATGCTCTTGATTTTTAAATTTAACATTTTCAAAAATATTATGTTTATCAAATTTTTTGCGTATGTCCAGAAAATCTTTAATATTAAAGGTCCTATTATCCTTTATATAATCAAATATTTCACTTTCTAACAAATGTATTCCAAATGTGTTTAATACAACTTTATGGATTCTTGCAATGTATTGTTCTGCTAGTTCGTCTTTAAACTCACCAGATAGTTGGTTATTAGTTAAAATGGCCTTTATACACGTTATTTCGAAATAATATGCTACAATTTCATTGATAATTTGTGAACTATCATCAAAGAAAGATTCCTTATAAGACAAATTAAAGTAGGAATGTCCTAACTCATGAAATACAGTAAAAAAACTTTCCCAGTCATTCTCAAACTTTAGGACAATTATATTTTCTTTAATTGAAGGAAAATATACATTTTGGTTAATATCACTCTTAGTACTATCATTTTCAAAAATAACATAATTATTTTCAAGCATTCTCTCAATATGTTCTAAAAAATCAGGAGGTAACAAAGATTCACTTACTCCTTGAAGAGATTCAATAATTATTTCTTTTGCTTCATAATAATCACTAAAATGACCTCTATTATAATAATGCAAATAGTCCCCTTTATCAGATTCTTTGAAGAGTGTCTCCATAGTTTGATCTAGTAGAAATTTATATTGCTTTTGTACACTTAAATTGAATGCAGAAAGAATAGAATTATTAATCCCAATAACCTCAACTAAATACTCATTTAAGTCAGTATGTTCAATGAAATGTAATTTATATTTAAGAAGTAAATTTATAATCTCATCGATATTACTATATATAGCTTTGTAAATAACGTCTTGTAGTTGTTGTTTTTTTGTATAATCTTCAATTTCATTCAATAAACCTAATGCATGGAAAATGTGTAAAGATCGATTATCATATTCAACCATTATGTTGGAAATTATATCTTTATAACTTAAATATAAATTTTCTATACCTTCCTCTAAATCACTATCTACAGAATACAAAAAGTCCATAAATTTTAAGTATGGTTTTTCTAAAGAAATCTCTTCTAAGTTATATACACTTTGTAACAAGTTAAATACTTGGTATATAGATGTAATTTCCATTTCAATTTGTTCATTAACTGTCTCATTATTTTCAACATATTCACGGATATAATTAATTTTTCTATTTAATTTTTTCTCATCTAGTGGCATTATTTTCTGTGCAACTTCTATTAATTTATTATTAGTTTCCTCCCTGGAAGTATTAATTTTAATATCCAAGAAGTCAAAATCGATATTGTCTAGTTTTTTTGTATTCTGATCAAAATCAAAAACATCTTCTATTATTAATCGACTAATAAGTAATGAAGCAGCTAAACTTTGTATTATTGTTCCTCTATTTTCTCCAATGTAATAAGGAGTATAATAATCACGGTAACTTTCTTTCAAACTATTATGGCCATTTTGAGAACATAAGTTGGAGACAAGCGTATTGTCGTTAAAATAACCTGTTTGTATATATTTTATTCCGTTGGATTGGGAAAATTTAATAATATCATTATGTAGTGACTCTGTAGCATCGTCAAAACATCCAAAAATATATTGATACCCTTCTAAATTTAATGAACTGATATCATTTATCCCTAGAACCTTTTTATCAATTGTAGTTATTTTGGTATAAGGTTCTGAGTTCTTTATCCTTTTTTCAATTACTTTTATCTTCTTTTTATTAACATCATTTAAGTCAAAGAGTAACTGCGGTTTTATATTCCTTAATTGTACAGAATCATTATCAATTAGAATTAACTCACCTACTCCAAGTTTCGCCAATGTAATTGCTAGAGTTGAACCAATTGTTCCTGCACCAATAATAACAGCTTTAATTTTATTAATTTTATTTGATAATTCCATAGATCCCAATGTTTTGTCATAATTACTTAGGAAATCATTCTGACGTTTAGTAAATTCATACTCAAATTCTTCAATATCATTCGGGTAATTTATCAATAAATTATTATCCTTAAGAATCGACACTAGATTATCAAATTCTTCATTATTAATATTAATTTTTGTTTTCCAAATTTGAATATCTTGATGTTTTTCATCAAGTGTGCCTTCTTTAAGGATCTCTAATAGCGACCATACAAGTTCAAAATCATTCACCTCTAAAGTTTTATTTTCTCCATCATAATATTCAATCTCCCTTCTTTCTGGATAACCTCTAAAGTTTAATGAATTTCTCAGTTTCATATGAATACCACCTTAATAATTTCAGTGCCAAGATGTGATATTCCCAGCACTGAAATTTATTATTAAATAATTAACATGCTATAAAGCATTTGCACTTTTTTTGATATTGAGTAGCTTTTTTAACTTTGATTTTAATTTTCATATTTCCCACCCCTATTCTAATATTGGTTGCTAATTAACACGCTATAAAGCATTTGCACTTTTTTTGATATTGAGTAGCTTTTTTAACTTTGACTTTAATTTTCATATTTCCCCCCCTTTCTAATATTGGTTGCTAATTAACACGCTATAAAGCATTTGCACTTTTTTTGATATTGAGCAACCTTTTTAATTTTCAATTTGATTCTCATGATTAATCCTCCTTTTAGTTATTAGTCAAATAATTGACTTATAGTTACTTTCCTCTTTTTATTACCATTTTCCTTCCAAAAAAGATTGATAAACTCAGGAAAAAAATGTAAGATTATACATAATATTTTAAAAAAGTTTTTCAACCTATTGTGAGGAATAGTTATGAATAAAAATCAGTTGGGATACAAATTAAAATACAAACGCAAACAACTATCGTATACTCAAGAACAAGTTTGTTTAGGTATATGTTCGAAATCTTATCTTAGTAAAATCGAAAATAATAAGATCCTTGGAAAACCTGATATTATGGAACTATTGTGTGAAAGATTGGAATTGGATATTGAGGATATATATATTAATCAAGAAAGGGGAAGAAATGAATTAAGTGAACTTGAAGATATTTATAAAGCTATTAATAATAAGAATTTTAATAACTTTAAAAAACAATACAAGATTATAAATAGTCACCTAGATAAAGGAGATCCTATTATTTCACTTGCCTGTGAAATAATCTTATTAGAATACCACACCGCGCAGAAAGAGAAAGAATTATCCTCTTCTTATGCAGAAAAGGTCAAAAATAAATATGAATATTTACCAGATGAATTTATAGAAAATTATTACAAATCTCTTGGTTATTATGAATACACTTATGGAGATTTAGAACGAAGTTTAGATTATCTATATGAGGCTGAGAAAGTTATAAAGAAGAAACGCAAAGAAGATTCAAATTTGCACTATTTATTAGCAATAGTTAACACTAAATTCATGTTAACATCACTTTCTATTATACATACTGAAAAGGCTCTTAACCTATATGATAAAGAACTAAATATTAAACAAATAATCAATTGTAAGCTTCTTTTAGGTATAAATTATATTAGAATCGAAAAATATGATTTAGCAGAAAATATTTTTATGAGCATTATAGATTCACTTAAGGGGTATAGTGATAAAAGAATACTATCTAAGACATATCATAATTTGGGATATGTCTATTTATTAACAAAAAGGCATCATATATCAATAGAATTTTTAAACATGTCACTTATATTAAAGACTAGTCGAGAGGATAAATTGAGCACTATTTATCTATTAGCATATGAATATAAATTAATTGGGAATAAAAAGAAAGCATTAGAACTATGTAAAGAAGGCCTAAAATATAATAGGAACAATAGTTTTAGTTACAAATTATTAATCCTAAGAGAATCCATTTCACCTAAAATGCATCTAAATGAATTTCAGAAAAAACTTGAAAATGAAATTTTACCTTACTTCTTGAAAAAGGACCCTTTTGTTGCTGCTGAATGTTATTCTTTACTTGCTAGTTTATATATCAAGGAGAATAAATATAAAAGTGCTACTATACATCTACAGAACTCCATAGATATTTCATACAAATTTAAAAACAAGCAACTCCTAATGTAACTTAGAATTGAATAAGTGATTTTAGCAGTAATTCCTGCAACTTGATTCAGTTAATTTATTTTCACATTCTTTAAATATAGACATATAAAGATGTTAATTACTTCCTTACATTGGGCTCAGGCCCCTGTCGAAAGACAAAGTGATAGAATTGTCCGTAATCGAAAAACGATTAGGGGGTGATGCAAATTAACTTTTGTGTTACTCCTTTTTTGTTTGGTTGCTAGTGCCATCTGTAACCGTGAAGTAGAATGACTATTTTTGGTTTATTCACTTGAACGGGTTCACCGCTCTTTATGCTAAACAGGTTTCCACAACCAACTATTCACATAATTTACAGGATCTATTACACTCACCCCAAATACCGATAATACACCCCTCTAGCCTCCGAAACGTCCTTAGTCCCATGAACAAGCACCCGCCCATCCTTAAAGACTACCAATCGATGATGCCCAACTTCAAATGCAAGCAAATATGGATTCCGCGAAACCTCCACACCTTGCTCAGATAGAACAACAGCCAGCTCCTCCAAGTCCCTATCCGCACGCACCGCCGGACGAATCTGAACCGTATCTCTCCCACATAAAACAGCAGTTTTCGTCTGATTCGAATACGAAAGAAAAGGATACGTTGGGTATTGACCACAAGAAGAACACTCATCCCGCTTCAGTTTATCAACCCGAATTGCCGTTTGCTGATTTTGCCACAGATCAAAAGAAACAAGCTTTTTCCGTAAGGACTCATAGTCTTCCACTAATATCTTTAATGCTTCTGCCGTTTGAAAGGCCACAACCATCTGAACAGCAGGACTAATGATCCCTGCCGTATCACAGGTGAGTCCGCCTATCGGTACTGTTTCGAGTAGGCAATGTAAACAAGGGGTCTCGCCTGGTACAATCGTATAGCTAATCCCATAGCTTCCTACACAGGCTCCATAAATCCATGGGAGACGATGCTTTTGGGAAATATCGTTTATAATCATACGAATGTCGAAATTGTCGGTGGCATCGATGATTAAATCTATGCCACCGACTAATTGTTCCATTTCCTCCACAGACACATCCTGTACCAATGCTTCAATATCAACGTCCGAATTAATAGATTGTAGACGCTTTTTTGCGGCCACTGCCTTTGGGAGGCGTTGCTTGACATCTTCTTCTGCGTAGAGCTGCTGTCTTTGGAGGTTGCTCCACTCTACGTAATCTCGATCCACAATTCTTAGCTTTCCAACACCGGCGCGGACAAGTGCTTCTGCATTTCCTGTGCCGAGAGCACCTGCGCCGATCATTAACACATGTTTACTGCGAAGTTTAGTTTGCCCTTCTTTTCCGATTGGTTTGAATAGTTCTTGCCTAGAATACCGCTCATTCAACGATGCTCAATCCTTCCATTGGACTGCTTGCAATTGCGTACCGTTTTTTCGGGATGCGCCCCGCTTCGAATCCTAATCTTCCTGCTTCAATTGCTAGCTTCATCGCTTCTGCCATTTTGATAGGATCCTTGGCACCAGAAACTGCTGTATTTAATAGCACACCATCCGCTCCCATCTCCATGGCAATCGCTGCATCGGAAGGGGTACCAATTCCCGCATCGACGATGACTGGTACGTTCGATTGCTCGATGATAAAACTTAGATTTAATGGATTAATGATGCCTTGACCAGAACCGATGGGAGACGCACCAGGCATGATGGCATGACAGCCCAGCTCCTCTAATCGCTTCGCTAATAGCACATCATCCGACGTGTACGGTAGCACGATAAATCCTTCCTTCAATAGCTCTTCTGATGCTTTCAAGGTTTCTACTGGATCAGGCAAGAGTGTTTTGGGATCTCCGATAACCTCTACTTTTATCATGTCACAGAGTCCGGACGCTTTGGCTAGCTTTGCTGTTCGTACTGCTTCCTCTGCTGTTTTGGCTCCCGCTGTATTTGGCAGTAGACTATACTTTTCTACCTCGATTTTTTCTAGAAAGTTTGGTTGGTTTGCTTCAAAAATGTTCATCCTGCGCACAGAAAAGGTCAGGATTTCCGTTTTCGATACTTCTACCGCTTCCTTCTGCACATCAAAGTTTGGATATTTGCCTGTTCCTAATAAAAGTCTTGATGAAAATTGATACGGTCCTATGTTTAACATGTCATCCGCCTCCTACAAAGTTTACGATTTCGATTTTGTCTCGATCTGAAATCATCGTTTCGGAATGAGCTTTCTTTTCTAAAATGGTTTGATTTAACTCGACAATGACCACCTTTTTATCAATGCCAAAATGCTCTAACAAAGAAGTAACAGTTGTAAGGCTATCGGGAACTTCCACCTTGTCCCCATTAATAAGTAGCTCCATCGTACCCCTCCATTTCTAAATGATTTTCTCTGTATGTCGTTCCATCCGAAATGCACTAATATCTACTGGTGTTGGCTCTCGTTCTACTAATCTAGTGATTATTTCTCCGGTAATCGGCGCAAGTAAAATGCCATTGCGATAGTGACCGGTCGCCACAAACAACCCTTCATATGCTGGATGCTCGCCTAAGTATGGCAAGCCATCAACGGTTTGTGGCCGAATGCCAGCCCAAGCTTTTTCCCATTCCGCATGAACAATGTTAGGCACTAACCTTTTTGCCTTTTCTAGTAAGGACGAAATTCCGTTGACTGTCACCGTTTGATCAAAGGTATGCGGTTGAACCGTTGCTCCTACAAGAAGACGTCCACCCTTTTTCGGAACCAAGTAACAGCCATGTGAGAAGATGGTTCCAGTCAGTAATGGTTGGTGCGTACGTACAGAAAAGCACTCTCCCTTCACTGGATAGGTTTGTAAAGGAATTTGCGATTTCGGCAGTAATTGCTCACTCCATGCCCCACCAGCTACAATTACATGTTCACTTTCCACAGATCCATGGTTCGTTTGGATACCTGTTACTTTGCCACTTTCGAAAAGGAAGGACGTGACTTCCGTGTACTCTTTTATTTCCACTCCTAAAGCTGCTGCGGCTTTTAAAAATCCTAATGAGAGCTGCGGCGCAGACACTTGACCGTCTTTCTCGATAAACATCGCACCTCGGACCGCGTTCGATAGGGCTGGCTCTCTGCTTCTCACTTCGTCCTGGCTTAGCCATTCTGCCTGTTCCCCTGCTCTGGTTTGAACATCAACAATGTGCTTTAGATGGTATTCTTCCTCTTCAGTTATGGAAATTTTATACATTCCTTTTTGCACTAGCTCTATGTCTATTCCAGTTAGGTCCTTGATTTCTTCAGCAAGGATAGGAAACATCGCTCTGCTTTGCTTAGCTAATTGGAACAACGGTCCATCCTCCTCTAATTCAGCCTGAGCTGCTAGCATTCCCGCCGCGGCTCCAGATGCTTTACGAGCAAGACGATCCTTTTCCAATAGCAAAACTTTCTTTCCTTTTTTGGCAAGGTGATACGCAATGGACCCTCCATTGACTCCACCACCTACGATGATGCAATCGTACCTATTAAGCATGAAACCCCTCCTTCCTATCGACTAATCTGGAATTATATTCTTTTACCATCTCTAACGGGTTCTCCGCTTCTAAAATACCGGACATCACAGCAATACCGTCCGCGCCGGCTTCCACAACAGATTGCACATGACTCGGTTGAATTCCACCAATCCCAATTACGGGAATCGTTACAGATGCTGTAATCGTTCGGAGCTGCTCCAATCCTCTTGGATTTACGCCTGGCTTGGATTGTGTCTCAAAAATATGTCCAAAGGTGACATAGTCCGCACCTTGCGCTTGCGCACGTAATGCTTCCTCCAAAGAATGGACCGAACAGCCTACACGGAGCTGCGGGAAATGTTCTTTCACCTGGTCAATTGGTAAGGAATGATAGGCCAAATGAGTTCCTTGGACCCTCATCACTTGGGCGACATCTACTCGGTCGTTGATGACTATTTTGGAAAGAGGAACATTTTTAGTACGCAATTGTTCTACAAGCTGATAGATTTCTCTAGCGGTTTTCTCTTTTTCTCGAATATGTAAGGCGGTCAAATACGGATGTATTTCTTCAAAGGTTTCTACTAATCTTTCTACAGGTTGCCTTCCAGTTGATAGGACGTGCAGCTCCTTATTATTCATATCCATCTCCCCTTATGTGTCATCGAAAAAATACGAAAAGGCCACCCCAGCGCAGGGGTGGCCTTAAATACATACACTATGTACGTCAATACATAACATAAAAAATTCTATTCCCACTTCCCTACGCTGGTATTCCCCAGATCAGGTTCAAAGGGTTCAGATTACTCTGTCTCAGTCTTTTACGACACCCCTAGTAAGTACTCATATGTGATTTTGATTTTTTTTCAGTATAACATATTTATTTTTCATAGACGATGGAATCTTATGACTTCGTCGTCAAACACTCTTCGAAAACATGTTATGTGTGCGAAAGTTTTTCCCATTTGTTTCTAACAATACCTCTAAATGTACCGTGGTACTGAGATGCACTCCTAGTTACATCTAAATTCTCCACTTGTTTTCGTACACATTCGGTGCACTCTAATGTTAATAAGCCTGAATTCCAAATTTCAATAACTTCTTAGGTAAGATATCATCCAAGTTCTGAATATCTGCATCTTGTAATTGAATTAAGTTAAACCCATACTTTTCATAAATTCTTAGCTTTTCTTGCTTTCTAGCCGCATATTTCGGGTCGTCTTCTAACCCCCAATACTCTATGTAGACTTTGCCTACTGGCAGATAAAAATCCGTATAGACATCTTCTTCTATAGGTAACTTTCTTTCATAGGCGTGTACAATCTCAGACATGTATAACCAGTTATCTATCAACATTTCAGCTCTTGAACGTACATAATGTCCATCAGCAGATCTATGTTTCGCTTCAAACTTCTCTCTAAATGCAACTGGATTGCTTTGTTCTGTTTCCGTTTGTTGCTCTGGTTCATTTCCAAGAATCTCATTCATTGTTTCTACTAATCTTTTGTTTTCTAAAATACTTTCTGGCCAATTAACATATGGAACGCCCGTTTTATCATACTCTAGTTGTTTTCCACCAATACTTTCACCAAGTTTTGTTACTTTCCAACCCTTCACCGCTTTTTCTACAAAACCTAACTCAGACAATATGGGATTCATCTTAAACTTTGAAACACCAAAATGTTCACTAAGTGCAGTTGCGTTCAGAAGGGATTGATTGGAAGCGTGGAACATTTTATGATCCTTTATATCCACATTCCAGGCTATATACTCCCCTATTCTTGGGTGTTTTTTGGTTATTCCTCCCATTGCTTTTCCATGGTCAGTCAAAACCCAATTTTCATCCACTCTATTAATTAATCCATTAGCGAGCAAAATTTGAAATACTTCTTTGGTCCCCATCTTTAGTTCTTTAGAAAGAATTGTTGTTGATATATATTTAAAATTACTAGTAGTACTCACTGTTGATCCCCCACTTACAAAAAACTGTTAATCATATAGTACTTCTTAATTAAGATAGGAACAATAGATAATCCAGAATTATGGGAAAAGGTTCACTTTTTCATACCCCTACATCCCTATTTTTCCTATTCCTCACTTCTTCCATCTTTTGATAAAAGCTATCCTCTAAATCAACTTCAAAGTAGTTCGCGAACATTGTGATGTAAGCTATACAATCGGCCAATTCTTTTCCGATGTTTCCCTTACCACCGTCTTTAGCCGCTTCGAAAGCTTCGTCCTCATCCATGCCATCATTAATAAGTATATTCGTATGATTAATGCCCTTCTTAATTCTTCCGAAATCTCCGCTACCTCGGTGGTTAGAAGTATATGATTATTCAAAAGCGACGATTTAGTCCGCTCGTAGTTATCCATTGAAATTTGCCAGTTCATTTCAGCTTGATAGTTTTTCGTAAACGCTTGTAATCTTTCATCGGTGGGAATGCCGCTTGCTGGGTAGTTTGTGCATCTTTTACTGGTGTAGCTTGCCCATTTTGTTTGTACGGGAATATATGGGCTGAAATGTCTAAGTGATACCACGAATTTTGTGTGGCCCTTCTTGTGAACAGCTAGGTTTTTGTTGATTTTTAGAACTCTCCTTGGTATAATAAATAGGGAGGGGCTTACATGATTTTGTATAAAAGATTTGCACTTCTCGTACTACTTTCGGTTTGTTTAAGTTATATTATAAGTGTTATTTCTACTGAAAGTTTTTGGTTAAGATCTTTGACATTTTTGTTAGTATTCGCGGCTTTATACACATTATTTATTGTAATACCTTATAAATTTCAAGATAAATCTACAAAATTTAAGAAATATGTAGCTTGGATAGATAAAGCTGGAACTATTTTTGATTCAAAGGCAAAGTAATTTTATGATGATGAACTAAGAGTAAAGAGGAAGAGGTCACCTATTATAAATTGTGGCTTCTTCCTTTTTTATTGTTTCTTTTGTTATTTTAGGCTCTATAATATTTGTTGGGGTTCAGGTGAAATTCTGAAAAATAAAACACACGCAACCAATACATTCTTATATACTTGAATTGTCGAGAAACAAGTAGAGAATGGGGTTGCGTGTATATGGATTTTACCATGAATATACCAGGATTAAAAGAATGCATTATAACTAATATGGAAGATCGTGATGGAACGGTTCAGATTTATGTAGAAATGGAGCGTATCCCTCATTGTTGCCCGGTTTGTGAAACTAAAACAGACCGTGTACATGATTATAGATATCAAAAAATAAAACACTTAAAGTGGTTTGAGCGAATGACTCTATTATGGTATAAACGTCGTCGTTATGCTTGTCCTTCTTGTGGGAAGCGATTCTCAGAAAAAAGTCCAATAGTAGAACGGTACCAACGTGCTTCTATTGAATGGAACCAAGCGGTTTCAATAAAATCGATAAAAGGAAAGACCTTTAAAGAGGTTGGCGAAACATTCGGTGCATCAGCTTCAACAATTGTAAGACGCTTTGATAAATTAGCTGAAGAGCAAATAAAAAAGGTAGAAACCTTGCCATCCGTTATTGCAATTGATGAATATAAAGGAGATACAAAGGAAGGGAAATACCAGCTAATTATCGCAGATGGTATCACTAGACAACCTCTTGATATACTACCTAATCGGTATAAAAACACAATTAAAAATTATCTACAAAAACATGGCCAACAGGTTGAAGTAGTTATCATGGATATGAGTTCATCCTTTAAGGCAGCTGTTCAAAAGGCATTAGGGAAGCCTATTATCGTAGCCGATCGATTTCATTTTTGTAGATATATTTATTGGGGATTAGATCGTTTAGAAGACGTGTGCAACAAACCTTCCACGACTATGATTCGTAAGAAATGTAAGCGTATGAAACATGTATTTCATAAACCAAAGAATCGCTTGAAAGAAGACGAAATGTGGCATTTAGAAAGATATTTAGGAATGTCAGAAGAACTAAGAACTGCTCATGAACTAAAGGAAATATATAAAGATTGGTTTGAAGAAGCTAAAGTAATTGGGAGTGAAAATATCTTCAAGGTGAAGAAAGACCTAAAAGCTTTCTATGATCTGGTAAGAGAATCTGAATTACCAGAAATGATTAGTGCGATTAAGACGTTTCAAAATTGGCAAGTTGAAATACTAAATAGCTTTGTTTATAACTATTCAAACGGTTTTTTGGAAGGGATTAATAATACTACGAAAGTTTTAAAGAGGAATGCGTTTGGATTTAGAAGCTTCAAACGTTTTAGAGCAAAGATTTTACTCGCAAGACAGTATAAAGAAGTAGGGTTGCATATTGGTTGAGGTGACGAATAACATCACCACCCCAACATTTGACGTAGAACCTTATTTTATCGGTATCCAGTAGTTTTTAATTGTTGATTTATTACCAATTTCAACCAATTGCGAAATAATAATAATGGTTGATAAATGAGATAATATTTTCACTTTTTATAATAAACAGGAAAAAAGGAGGTAGTTTCAAATTAAAAGAATATCCTTGTTGCCGATCAAAACGGAAGAATTGTAAATTCCCGAAAGGATACCTTATGGGGATAAAGTAATTGATGCCCCAAAAAGTTTGGAACGACACAAGACAAGGGGCTGGCAATGTTGTCGCTGTCATTGATTCAGGTTGTCAGATAGATTATCTTGATTTAAAGGATAACATTGTAGGTCGTTATAAC
Organism: Radiobacillus deserti; assembly: GCF_007301515.1. GTDB lineage: Bacteria > Bacillota > Bacilli > Bacillales > Amphibacillaceae > Radiobacillus > Radiobacillus deserti. Next base: position 809,409 of record NZ_CP041666.1, on the reverse strand, counting down.
TTTACAGATGATGACCAAGGAAACCCTAGTATTTTCTATGATTACGTAGGATATGGCACTCACGTTTTCGGAATTATTGCTGCAATTAACAATGATGTTGGAGTAGTAGATGTTGCCCCAAAATATTTCTCTTGGAGGGTCAGCAGCAGTGGGAGAAATAATATAGGATTAGCTTTCCATTCTTTAGGGTAGGAAAGCTATTTCTTATATCTTGTAAAGGAAGTAATCCATTCCTCTTGCTTTTGTTTGTTTAAGAATTTTTTATCCGTGAGTTCCTTTAAGTACATTCTCTTATCCTGATTATTCCTATTACTATTTTTGATTATTTTTCTAGCTTCATATAGGAAATCTAAATAGGTTTCATAGTTTTCATCGTATTCCAGCTCCAGTTTTTCTTTTATTTCTTTTGCTAACGACGGGCTGGCACCCTCTGTAGAAATTGCAATAGATAGCCTTCCTCTTTTTACATAAGTCGGGAAATGAATATTTCCTTCTTCGGCAGTATCTGCTGAATTAATTAGTACATCCTTTGGAGCAGCATCCCGAACTTGCTGGTTTACGAAGGGGTTATTAGTTGCTGTGATAATTAAAAAAGCGTCTTTAATATCGTTACTAGCAAAATTCTTTTTCTTCCAAATAATTTGTCCTTGAGTAAAATAACTTTCTAAAGTGGCTGTGATGGTAGGACTAACCACTGTGATCAGACTTTCCGTTTCAAGTAATGATGTGATTTTTCTCTCCGCTACGTTCCCACCACCAATTACAACCACGTGTTTATTAGTCAAATCTAGCATTATTGGAATCATTACAAGCCCCCCTTTATCCCGAAAAAGTTAAAAATTGAGTATGATGTTCATAGTCTTTATTTAGCTTTATAGTCTAATATATAACATAGTTACAACCTAAGGTTTACCATTCCTATTCATTTCATTATTCACTCGAAATTTTACCAGCTTACTCGACCAATTCTGCTTCTAGAAACTATTCTTCCAATCTTCCTAAGTCCTTGCTTCACTTTACGAGCCCCATGGAATGGACGACTTTTATGAAAGATACGAACAATATTCAACGTAACATCATCTTCTGCTTGGCGTTCTGTTTCTTCGTAGTAGTATGTGCTTCCTGGAAGTAGTAGGACTTCGCACATTGCTGATAACCACGTTTACTTTTGTACTAGTATCAGCGTAGCTTGCTTTACATTTTCTTATTTTTAACAAAAATATTCTAATAAGTTCATACTTCCGATTTACTATCACTTAGGATAAGGTTTACTAAATACTATTCAGAGTCAGTTACTGCATAGACTAGAAGGAGAGGAAGTTAATTCCCCCCTATAGTACAGTGATATCTGCTGCTGGACATGGTGTTCATAATATGACTAAACGCTATAAAATGAGTAATTTTCATTATCAACCACTACATCAAACTTATTTCCATCAGGATCATAAAAATTAAACAGCATGATAGGGCCATGGTCTTCAATATTGGATACTTTCACACCCTTACTTTGTAATGTTTTATGGTAACCCTCTAAATCCGATGTAGTGAAATTAAAATATGGATTTGGATAATTTGTATTGGCGGTAAAAGTTAACGGATCTTTTTTTTGTACTTTGACTAAGGTCAGATACTGTTCCTCCTTTCTAAAATAAAAATCAGCACCTTCGTTATCTGGCCATGTTCCTACGTGTTCTAAATCCAGAATATCTTTGTACCAGCTAACAGCCCTATCGATATCAGTAACAGGTATAAAAACAGCTCCAATTTTAATCAATTGAGTTTCCTCCTTTATTGTTTCTGTAAAAAAATCACCCTATTCTTCATACACCCAAAAATTCAGGCGATTGCCATCTGGATCGTAAATGTAAAAATCACTTACTTCTAATCCTATTTGATCTAAGTTATCACTAATGGCTGACATCTCAACCCCAACACTATTAAACTAGCGTTAAACATTTTTATAGTCTTCTAAGGTAACTGGTACAAAACACGGTAATGTTTTCCCGTTTTGTTTGCCATACTGTTCATTCGAACGCTCCTCTAGGTATATTGGCCAAGGCTTCAGTGGAATCCCATTAAAATTTTCAGGCTCACCACAGTGCAACACCGCATACTTTCTCAGATGGACGCTCCTCTACTACTTTTAATCCAAGATGATTTTGAAACCACCTCAAGGAATTAGAAAGATTCCTTACATTTATTCTCATATAAAAGAATAGAAATCTAGAATGGGGAACAGACGCTACTAGACTAGGTCTTGCTTGGACAGCAGTCAGTTTAGTTCCTTCTAAATCAAAAAATTAAAAGAGGGGGTACCATCAATACTTAAATATCTGTCTGTTGTTCTTACATTGCTTTGATTAAAGTAGCTATGGGTCTCCACAAGGTCAGCTGTTTCGAAACAAAAGCGAATATTGGATGTGCTATCTAACTGTTCATCTTCCTTAACATTCTGTATAGTCATTGCAAATCCACTTGGATAAGTAAGAATTGTCATCTCCTCTTCAGGAATATCCTGTCCTTCTTTCAGATTAAAATGCTTACAATACCAATCTACTGCTTTTTTTCGATCTCCATCCACCTTTATAATTCCACCATCAAACCGCTTCAGTTTAAATCTTTGCATGACTAGTTCCCCCTAATTGTCTCTATTGTTAATGTATGGAATGTTACTCAAGTGGAATTAATATTTCGGCAACCTCTTCATCAACGTTCTCGTCTAAATAGTAGATTTCAATAGGGCATGAATAATGGAACCATTTTTGAACATATTCTTTTTCATCCATCCAAGCAAAGATCTTCGTATATCCCTCATCTATCGTATTATTCGAGCAGGATATTTTCGCATATTTCGTTGCAGGAAGGGTAAATCCTGTCATCCCTTCAGGAACATCCTCAATTTCCTCAACCTCCAGACATGCAAAATATGTTGCAAAGATCTCATTGCACATATGAGGACTATATAGAATCTCCTTATTCACTACATTCTTAATCTCGTCTCTTCTACTTTCAAACTCCGTTTGTACTTTAATTGCAGCATCTGGGAAGCCCCCAGGATAATTTGTAGTAATGCTTTGCCCTACCAAGTGGAATTTTTTTGTAATTACTTCACATTCAAAAGTAGCAATTGTTTTATGAAATGGATACATCTAATCACTCCTCTTTAAAATTTGCAGGTGGTAAAGATGCTCTCATACTATTCTTTAAGAGGTAAATAAATTTCTACCTCCTCGTCATTTTGTGGGGGAGTTATCGGAAGGAATACCTCAATCGTATATGAATCTTTATTTGTTTCATAACCATTCTCATTAATCCATTGATAAATTTTTTCATAAGCACTCTTGATCATCACTGTTTTCGTACGTATGTAGGCATAGTCACGGTCCGCATTAGAATAGACCATACCCTCTGGTAAACTATCAGGCTCATAATAAACTGGACGAGCAACGATATACGTAGCTTTTTCCTGTTTTTCTTCTTTCTTAGAATTATAAGCAACCAATCGGAGATTCGTAATTTTTGGCCCAATGGCGTAGTCTCTTTTAAGAAAAGATCTCATATTTTTAGGAACCTCTATTTCAAAGCGATTAACACTCCCATTATATTCTTCTCCTACAAACTGAAAATGTCGGTGGACTTTAAATGGAGCCATGAAGCTTTCGTCCTCATATTTTTCTATTAGCTTTAACAGCTTTGTTAACAAAGCTACTCCAGCTTTCTCCCAGTCGTGTGCGCTTTGCAAAATGTCGATTGCTCTTTTGCTAGTAGATATATTGTTCGGTTCGCCTCCCTGTGGGAATGGAAACATTCTCGGAATATCTGCAAGAATTTCTGCTATCTTTCTGTAAATACGTTCCCCTTCTTTAAGACAATTAGCTACCTGACAATCTAAGTCGGTGGAAACCTCCCACCTCTTAAGAAGGTCTGAAAAAAAGCGATGAGCATGTTTACGGGCATCTGCCACAACTGCTGCATTGTATGCATTACCTGCTTCATCTATTTTTCTACCTTCAAATGCTTTTATCCACGCTTCATATCCCTCTAAACCATGTTTATATTCACGAGAAGCAGCAAATGGTGACTTACCAAGTGCATATTCTAATGTTCTTATAAGAGTATCCTTCAGCATTATTGGAATTGTTTTGGGAGTAGATTGCAAGTAACCGCATAGAAAAAGATGCTGAAAACGTCTCTGGTTTAACTCACTAAATTTAATTAGTCTATCTTTCTCTATATCCTTTGCATAAAAAACTTGCTTTTCGTTATCGTATCCATATATTAGCCCAAACTCCGGCGCAAATAAGTCCCAAGAAATTACAGGGATACCCGTATCCAAGCTTCTTTGAGTAAAACGAATCATGTCTACTAGTTTTTTATCAGAGACTGGTGTTTGTAAACTTTCTATTAATGTAACTACTCCTAGAGTTTTCAAGCCTTTAGGCACTAGGTCAAGTGGGTCAAACATTGTCGGCCCAGCAGGACTAACTGTCTCAGGGTGAATATTAATACGAAATGCATGTGTTGAGTAGCCCATCACCTCAGATAATGTGAGCGTTTTCTTGTCTGTATACTGTAGCATCGCATAGATAGATTGTGCTGCAGAAGTCCATGTATAATTGTCCGAATCAAGCTTTGTCTTTACATCCACTTTCTTTCACTCCTCTTTACTAAATACGTGGCTTCGCAAGTATCCTTTGCTTAGCCATTCCTTTATTAAGGTGTTTTTTTATATAACCATTGAGATAGATTTGTGTACGCTCTCGTCTTAATTTAAAACGTATTCGGGATATAGTTGTATAAATATTTCCTACTGATACATTGAATAATTGTGCAATTTCATTTGGTGTAATCTCCTGGAAAAAATAAGCTTCGAACACCTCTCTCTCTCGTTTGGATAAACAGCACAAGAGATCTCGAATTCCCTCCAATATATCTTTTTTAATCATTAATGCTTCTGGATTCCCGAATGAAGACTGGATTCCTCCAGATACGTTTTGAGTTAAGTGATGGATAATATCAAATACATCTACTGCTTGATTGACTACTGTCTGTATTTCTACGTGAGTGAATAGTTGTTCCTTCTTATAAGGACTGTTGCCACGAAACTTCATGAGTGCTTGATTTTGAACGATTTTTTTAAGCCAAGGTGCAAACCGGCTGTCATCAATAAGATTCCCCATATGCAAAAATGCTTTAATTAGTGCGTCTTGTACTATATCCTCAGCCAGCTGTTTGTCCTTTGCTAGCGTATTTGCCCAATTAATTGCTTTGTTTCGGTACCTTCTAACTAATTCACCAAACGCATCTCTATCCCCCATTCGTGCAACTTTAATAAGGGTTTCATCTTTCATTTCTTCTAATATCGCTCTTTCGTCCAAATTCTCAAACACCACGATTATCACAAACACCCTTCTACTCAAGGCCTCTATTATGTAGATGCAAATTTATTCAAAAACCTTACAACATATCTTAAAAAATCCACTAATTTGTAATAATTTCTATTTAATAAGTATTGGATATCAGAACCAATAACTGTGAAAAAGTTCTATTATCAGTAAAAAGCAACTATACTTGGCCAAGAATTAGTGCGAATTTCGATAGTCCACCACTATTAACTCTTACTTTTATCCGCCTTGGCGAATCTATCACAGATATAGCATAAATATTAAAACGGTCGTTACGGTCATGGATAAGCTTCCTTCTTGATTAAGCGGTAATATAAGCTCAGAGTCTTTTCATAGAAGATATTAACATATTCTGTAAGTAATTAATTAAATTTTCTGTAAATAGGAATGGTAAATCCCAAACTATTCTTGTTTTTATGCCCTACTAACCGCAAAATTTTTCAACCGTTTGGCTTCACCACTATTCTGGCTTTAGTCTTAAATCTGATTTTGTGATAACAAAAAACCTTCCCAAAGGAAGGTTTTATAAATTTATTTAGTAATAACCTTATTGTCCGATTCATTACCACCATTTGTGATACGAATCACTTTTTTATAACCCCTACATCCCTATTCTTCCTGTTCCTCACTTCCTCCATCTTCTGATAAAAGCTATCCTCTAAATCTACTTCAAAGTAGTTCGCAAATTTTGTGATGTAAGCTATACAATCAGCCAACTCTTTTCCGATATCTTCTCTCACAGCATCTTTAGCCGCTTCAAACGCTTCTCTCTCATCCATGCCATTATTAATAAGAGTATTCGTATGGTTGAATGCCTTTCGTAATTCTTCCGCAACCTCCGCTACTTCAGTAGTAAGGAGCATATAGTTATTCAAAAGCGAGGCTCTAGTCCGCTCGTAGTTATCCGTTGAAATTTCCCAGTTCATTTCAGCTTGATAGTTTTTGGCAAACGCTTGTAACTCTTTCATTGTACCCACCCCACTAATATATTTAAAACTATGATACACCTTTTCACGAACTAGAGGGAAGGAATGTAGTCTACCTTTGAAATGGCATATCCAAATAAAAGCACTTCAAAATCCCCTTAAATAACAATAGAAAAAGACCGTCTATTTGACGATCTTTGACTAAAGGAAATTAACTTTAATTATGTTCTGTAGTTCGTTTCTTCTATCTTATATTAAAATATTATCTTTCATTAACCCATACAATCATCTCTCCAGCTTCACGGTTACACCATGCATAGTAAGGAATCGCTTTCATGGTCACAATATCCCTTGTTTGACGAGCTGGTCGGTAGAGGTCAGAACCCCATGCGTTTTGATTAATTCGCTCAGCCTTACCAGTGATCACTACAACACCATTTAAAAGGTGCTCATCATAAGTTGCGGTTAGCTCGGCATCTCTAGGTAAGAAAATACTTGGGAGGTTCTTTCCATTATCTACTTCTTCTAGGCAATAAACAATTGGACCTCTTTGGATCGCAACTTTACCGATATTAGCCCGTACAAGTGGGTTGGTTTGAATTCGTTCAATGGTCATTTCAATGTCCAATTGAATTGAATCCATTTCTTTCCAGGTACGATTAATGTACACATAACCGTCTTTAACCAATTCGCCATAATCCATTACTTCTCCATTCACTTTTATACTTGCATGTCTTGCCCACCCCGGAATTCGAAGTGCTATTGTGAAGTTTGCTTCTGTTTCAGGGGATACGGTTAATGATACGGAACCATCCCAAGGATAATTTGTTTGCTGCGTGATGTCTATTTGCTGTCCAGCTACATTTACTTTCGTTTGGTTCCCCATGTATAAGTGAACAAATAACGCATTCTCTGATTGTGTATAGATATATTCTCCAATAGAGGCAATTAGTCTAGCGATGTTTGGGGGGCAACACGCACACCCAAACCACGTTTTTCGTACTGGCTTGACATGTTTTTTCTCATGACGCTTCTCACAAGCCTCTGGTTGAACTTCAAGTGGATTAACGTAAAAGAATTTCTTACCTGACAAATCCATTCCACTTATCGTACCGTTATATAATGCACGCTCCATGACATCTGCATATGTATGATGGGCTTGTAGCTCAAGCATTCTCTTCGCCCAGAATACTAATCCGATAGAAGCACATGTTTCCGTATAGGAAATATCATTTGGAAGATCGTAATCAAAGGAGAAGGCTTCTCCAAATTCCATCGACCCTATTCCTGCCGTTATATACATCTGCTTTTGTGTCACATTTTCCCAAAGTGTTTCACAGGCGCGTTTTAGGGATTCATCGTTTGTTCTTGAAGCTAAGTCTGCCATGGCAGTGTACATATATACAGCACGAACCGCATGCCCAACCGCTTCTTTTTGTTCACGAACAGGTAAATGAGCTTGACTGTAGGCATGATCATTATGAAACCAAAATGGTTGTGTATCCCCTCTATTTTCTTTCTCCAATTCAAAGTAGTGAGGAAGCTTTCCACGCTCATCGATAAAGAATTTACTTAAGTTTAGATATTTATCGTTTCCAGTTACATCATAGAGTTTAACTAGTGCTAGTTCGATTTCTTGGTGACCTGGATACCCTTTTATCCCTTCTTCTCCGAACACCGTACCAATATAATCTGCATACCTGCACATCATGTGTAAAAATTTTTCTTTTCCTGTCGCTTTATAATAAGCAACTGCTGCCTCCATTAAGTGACCTGCACAGTACAGTTCATGATTATCACGTACATTAGTCCAGCGTTTATCTGGTTCTTTAACGGTATAATACGTATTTAAGTATCCGTCTTCTCCTTGCGCTCTTTCTAATAAATCAATTACTTCATCAGCTATATTTTCTAGATTTTCATCAGGGTTGTTTTCTAAACTATACGCCACTGCTTCTAACCATTTTGCAACATCGCTATCTTGGAATACCATTCCATAAAATTCTCCTGTTTTCTCACCTGCTGCAATTTGAAAGTTTTCGATGGCATGACTAGGCTCTGTATCCGGTAATCGGTCATTCAATGCATCCCATTGATAAGGAAGAACTTGATTCCGAATCACTTCCATTCTTTCTTTCCAGAACTTATCCGTTATCGTTACCTTCGGACGCTTTATCTCTTTCGTTTTCATCTAGCATACCTCCAAGTATTATATCTTGTAATTAATAAAACCTACTTCACAGCTCCAGTAGTCAATCCACTAATAAAATATCGTTGTAAGAAAATGAATAGAACAATAATCGGCAAAATACTGATGATAGAACCTGCAGACAATAATCCCCAGCTCGTTCCGTATTCTCCAATTGCCAAATTCGTTAATCCTAAGTTTAATGTTTGTAAGCCTTCACTATTTGCGAATACTAACGCAACCACAAAGTCATTCCAAGTAGTGTAAGCGGAAAAGATAGCAACTGTTGCTACACCAGGCCATGCAAGTGGTAATATAACTTTAAAAAACACTCTAAATTCACTCGCCCCATCAATAAGCGCAGACTCACGTAAGCTAGTAGGGATAGCATCAAATGAGTTTTTCATCATATAAACAGTAAACGGAAGCTGGAATGTCACATAAATAAGTACTAACGCAGCATGAGTATTCAACAAACCTAAGCCTTTAATAATTGAGAACAACGGTATTAGTAGCCCGTGAAATGGAATCATCATTGCCATTAGAATGAATGTAAGGAACACATGTTTAAAAGGAATATCTAATTTTGAAAACCCATAGCCTGCTAGGGAACTAATCAAAACAACTGCCATAATGGTGATAACGGTCAATGTAACACTATTTGTGTGAAAAAGCTGACGAATATACCGTTGTCTGTCATGAATATTTCCTTATAATTAGCAAAGGTTACCTGATCTGGAATCCATTTAGGTGGGTACTGAGCAATGTTGCTTGGTGTCTTTAAAGAAGTACTGATGATCCACAAGAATGGTAGTAAAAAGAAAATCCCAACAACTACATTGACAAGATATAACCCTTTATGTTTGCGAATACTTGATAATAAATTAGTCACCTTCAATCCACCTCCTAATTAACTGGATCCTTTAACAATTTAAATTGGAGCATACTTAAAATTACAAGAATGATTAATAATACTATGGTCATAGCAGCTCCATATCCTAACTGGTAATACTTAAAGGATGTATTATATATTAAGTGAACAGCGGTAGTAGTAGCCTGGGCTGGACCACCCTTTGTCATAATTAGGAACTGTTCAAAAGCTAGTACCGAACCAATAACAGATACGACAAGAGAAAGAGCAATAGATGGTCTTAACAAGGGTGTAGTAATGTATAGAATTTGTTGGAATTTTGTAGCGCCATCAATTTTCGATGCTTCGTAAACTTCTTCTGGAATAGATTGAAGCCCGGCAAGCAGAATAATCATCGTAAAACCAGCCATTTTCCATGCAATCATAAATGTGATTGCTGGTAAGGACGTGCTTGCTTGGCCTAGCCAGTTTATCGATTCGTCTATAATATGAAATTGCACCAAATAATAATTCAACACGCCATAAAGGTCGTTATACACCCACATCCACATTAAGCTACAGGCAACCATCGAAATAACAACAGGGACAAAATAGATGGATCTAAACAGTCCTATCCCTGGCAGCTTGCTATTAATCAATAAAGCAAGTGCAAATGCGACAAAAAAGATTGCTGGTGTTACTAGAATCGTATATTTAGCTGTAAACCATAGGGAATGCCAGAAAGTATCATCTTGCATTAAATTTATATAATTTTGTAAACCGATAAATGTTTTAGCACCAAGAACTGGCCAATTATAAAAGGACATAATCAGTGATTGAATTAATGGATAAAAAAAGAAAACTAAGTTTAGTACAATAGCTGGAACGATAAAAATGAAGTGGCTTAATTTTATTTTTTTTCTCCCTTTATAAATAGAAGGATTTCCCATTGCCAATTCGCTCTTCATAAAGTACCCCTCCTTTTATGGTTGGAGGAAAGGAAAAGGAGATATCTTCCTTTCCTTCCCACGAACTATTTAGAATCTAGGATTTTGTTAATCTCCTTCTCGGCATCTCTAAAAGCCTCTTGAGGTGATACTTCTCCTTTTAATGCTCTTTGAATAGAGCTTAAAACTGGTTGACTAAAAATCTCATTGTACTGAATAGAATAAGGTGTCTCTGCCACTTTCAGAGCTTCTGTGAATACTTGATACCTAGGCTCTTCTTTAAAATATTTGTTTGCGAACAAGTCCTCACGCACTGGTATTCCACCTTCTTTTGCAAATACACCGACCTGAACCTGTTCAGATAGTACATATTCAATAAATTGCTTAGCTTCTTCTACATATTTGGAGGAGTTCGGTACCGCAATTAATTCTCCACCCGCGAATGAAGAGTGATTTTTGCCTTCGTTTTTAGGAATCAATGTCAATCCCCAATCAAGATCAGGGTAGTCTTGACTTAAAATTCTTGGGAAGAAGTTTCCAGTGATAAGCATACTTGCCTTACCGGATGTAAACGCATCCTGTGATTGCGACCAGCTATAGTTAGGAACCCCTTCAGGTGTGACTTTCTCATTGGCCACTAAGTCAACATAAAATTGTAATGCTTCAATTGCTTCTGGTGAATTTATAAGAGACTCTGTTCCATCTTCACTAAGAACTGCACCACCATTCCCCCAGATATAAGGCAAGAATGTGAAAACCTGTCCTCCTACGTCAGCTCCTGCGAATGTATAACCATAGCGATCATCTGTCGTTAATTTTTTCGCAACTTCTTTCAATTCATCCCAAGTTTGAGGTGGATCATTTGGATCTAGACCAGCTTCTTTAAAATGTTTTTTATTATAAAATAAAGCGGATACATCTGCACTAAACGGAACTGCATATTGTTTACCTTTAAAACTACCCGTATGGACCATAGAATCCATTAATTGGTCTTTAAATTCTAATGAATCATAGAAATCAGTAATGTCTTTAAGCGCACCAATCGAAGAAAAATATGGAGCAAAAACTAGATCAATAGATAAGATATCTGGTCCAGTATCAGAGGCCAACGCAGAAACAAATTGATCAGTAAAGTTAGCATTCGGTATTGCCTTAACTTTTACAGTAAAACCATGATCTCCAGCATTAAAAGATTCCACAGCTGCTCTAACATTTAATTCACTTGATTCACGTGTCCACATTTCTAAAACCTTTTCTTTACTCCCATCACCAGTTCCACTCGACTCACTATCGCTGCATGCTACTAACATCATGAATAGCGATACAAACAATAACATAATCCCAATACTTTGAACCCTTTTGTGCATGTTACAAACCTCCATTTAATTTAAATTTGCAAACTTATTATGACTGCGCTTTCATTTAGTTGTATTACTTTTATATGAAAGATTAATCAATGTACCAACCAATGATTAATCGTTTAACCAAATGGTAAAAAAACTAAATTTTACACACAGAATTTCTGTTAATCATTTCACAATATAGCTTTAATTCTCTTTCTTCTAACGTTTTACCATTTATTAATTCATGGAGTATGTAGGTTGCTTTCTCCCCCATTAAGTGAAGTGGAATCGACATTGTTGTTAATTCAGGAGATGTATACGCACTAAACTCACGATTATCAAAACCAATAATAGAAAGATCACTAGGTACGTTTAATCCTTTTTCTTTCGCTGCTTTTATAGAGCCGTATGCCATCAAATCGTTTAAAGCTACAATAGCTGTCGGTCTGTTTTTCTCATCCAGAAGTTCCTTAGTCAGATAGTAACCAGATTCTACCTCCCAATCCCCATTCTTAATCAAACAAGGCTCCAAAGTAACCCCATTTTCCTTTAATGCTCTGCAATACCCATTAAATCGTTCATGCGAATGAACAGAATCAACCTTCCCACTTATTAAAGCAATTTTTTTATGCCCATGTTCAATTAGGTGCTTCGTAGCTTTATATGCAGCTTCTTCATCATCATAATTGACCGTATAGTCACTTTCATTTGTAGTCTTACAATATGTATAAACCACTGGAATTTGAATAGGTGGAATAGCCTCTGTAACATCTCGATTATACGTTCCTATATAGATAATTCCATCCACTTGATTCATATGCAATTGTTCAAATGCTTGCGCTAAAAGCTTTCTAAGTTTATCTTTATCCGAGAAATCTGTTCCCATTTTATGAAAGATCCGTAGATTTACTAGTAATATCCCTAGTCCATTATTTTCAGCTACTTCATTTATTCCATCTATAATACTAGGTGTATTAAAAACGGTTACGTCTTCCGCGATAATTCCTAGTGTACTTGTCTTTTTAACCTTTAAACTTTTAGCAATCCGATTTGGTGTATAGTTAAGTTCATCTATAACATGAAGTACTTTTTTCCTAGTATCTTCCCCAACTCGCCCAGTACCATTTAACACATGAGACACTGTAGCGGTTGAAACACCTACCCTTTTAGCGATATCCTTTATATTCGTCATATAGTTCCCCTCTTGATTAATCGATTAATCAAATAATACCATGTAAACCCTTTCAACGTCAATGTAATTTTCCGTATTAAGACTCATCATCTGTTTCTTAAGTTTCCCCTTTTCACCATTAGGATTTTGCTTAATGCAAGCCTTATTCTGAAACCACATCCATAATTTTTTCTCTTTCCAAAAATAAAGGTGCTAACCTCTTAGATCAGCACCTCCCATTTTTTAAACGATAAACCACATCACATTGTTTAGCATTCTGTTACTATGAACTAATGTATTTACCTTTCAATCGTTATATATTAATTGGTTTGATCAATTTTAATCCCAATAAATTTCATTTCCGTCATGTCTTCTATGGCATATTTTACGCCCTCTTTTCCAACGCCACTTTGTTTTACACCACCATATGGATGGTTATCCTGCCTATACGTAGAGATTTCATTAATCCAGACGCCACCCATTTCTAACCGATCAGCAACGCGCATGGCTCGGTTAATATCTTTCGTAAAAACACCAGCCTGGAGTCCGTAGATGGAATCATTGGAATACTGGATGACTTCCTCTTCTGTTTGGAATGGAATGATAGACACAATCGGGGCAAATACCTCTTGCGCAATAATTTTCATGTTTTCGTCCACATTGGTCATGATGGTAGGGGATAATATCGAACCATTCCGCTCGCCGCCGACTGCGATATTCGCACCCTTGTCTACTGCATCATCAATCCACTGCTTAGCCCGCTTCGCCTCTTCTTCATTAATCATCGGGCCAATGTCTGTTTCTTCCTGGACTGGATCACCGATTTGTAATGCTTTTGTTTTTTGGATGTAGGTGTCAAGGAATACATCATAGATGTCTTTGTGTACATAAATTCGTTGTGCGGAAATGCAGACTTGACCGGAAAATGCAAAAGCGCCTTTCACTAATTCTGTAGCCGCATCCTCCATATTTGCATCCTCGAATAATAGGTTTGGAGAATTTGATCCAAGCTCTAACGTAACTTTCTTAAATCCAGCTGTTTCCCTAATTTTCCTACCTACTGGAAGGCTACCAGTAAAGCTAATTTTATGAACCTTGTCATGCGTCACAAGGGGTTCCCCAACTTCTTCACCAGTTCCAATAAGTAAATTAAGTACACCGTCAGGTAAACCTGCCTCTTGAAACAACTTAACAAGCATATAGGCTGAAACCGGTGTTTTTTCCGCTGGTTTAAAAACGACCGTGTTGCCCGCTGCTATGGCCGGAGCAAGCTTATGGAGAGAAAGATTTAATGGGAAGTTAAACGGTGTAATAGCCCCCACTACACCTAGTGGCTCTCGCTTAACTAGACCCATTCGATGTTCACCACCAACAGCTGCGTCCATTGGCAACACTTCACCGGTAATATTTTTTGCTAACTCAGAAGCAAAACGGAGAACCTGGATAGATCGCTCAACTTCACCACGGCTATATTTAATTGGTTTACCTGCTTCCTTGCAAATCATAGTTGCAAAATCTTCTGCTTTTGCTGTTAGCAAATCCGCTGCTCTTCGTAATATGTCAGCACGTTCATGTGCTGGCATTCTCTTCATTTCAGAATGAAACGTATCAAAGCTAATTGTTACAGCGTCTTCAAGATCGTTCTTAGTTGCCAATTTTAATTCCGCAACCTTATCGTTATTAAAAGGATTATGGACAATCATGGTTTGCCGATTTTCTTCTGCTCGTTCTTGACCGTTGATAATGGAACCAATTTGTAACATACGACGACCTCCAATCAACAAATAATATTTCCTAGCTTCTCGGTAAGCTTCATATTTTCACGATAATCGACAGGACAATCAATTAATACAGGCTTGTTCAACGATATCGCTTTCTCTATTGTTGGTTTTAGTTCTTCTGTCCTTTCAACGTTCAACGCCTCAAAACCATAGGACTTAGCTAGCTGCTCAAAATCTGGATTACCAAATTTTATATGGGAGGAACGATTGAAGGCTTTCATTTGATGCCATTCAATTAAGCCGTACCCCTCATCACGCCACAACAGAATTACAATCGGTAGGTTTAGCCGTTTGGCAGTCTCTAGCTCTGCACTCGTCATTTGAAAAGACCCATCTCCGCATACAGCAACCACTTGACGTTCTGGGTGAACCATTTTTGCAGCAATGGCACCGGGAACCGCTACCCCCATTGAGGCTAGCCCATTCGAAATTAAGCAGGTGTTCGGTTGATAACAATGGTACAATCGGGCCATCCACATTTTGTGTGCACCTACATCAGAGATTACAATGCTGTCTTCCTCCAATACAGAACGTAAATCCGAAATGATTTTTTGTGGTTTGACAGGAAATGCATTGTCGTTATTAAACGATTCTAGCTCCGTAAATGCTTTATCACGAACATGTGATACCCAACTCAAATCCCTTTCTTTTGCTGGAAGTGCCTTTTTTATATTCTTTATATTTTCTTTTATATTCCCTACAACGTTTAACCGGACAGGGTAGCACGCATCGATTTCTGCTTCCTGTGTATCAATGTGCAGGATAGGAGTTTTGCCCTCCGGATTCCAGCTTTTTGGTGAGTACTCAGCCATATCAAAGCCAATCGCAACAATTAAGTCTGATTCACCAAATCCACACGTAATATAATCATTCCCACCTATTCCCGCGGTTAGTAAACTATGCTCATCTGTCCATGCTACTGCACCTTTGCCCATAAAGGTATGTACAACCGGAAGATTGGCCACCTTTACTAAGGACCTTAACTCTTCCGTAGCATCCCCTCTTGTTACTCCATTTCCAACTAATAGTAGTGGACGCTTCGCTTGTTCGATCATCTTGGCCGCTTCGTTAATGACTGGTTCATCCGCTTCTGAAAGATGGTGGCGAACAATATCTAAGGGTGAACTGTCCACATCCATTCCCGCAACATCCTCAGGAAGCTCGATATGAGTTGCTCCAGTCTTTTCCTGGGTAGCAACTTTAAAGGCTTTCCGAACCACTTCTGGAACAATATCGGGCGTTTTTATCTGGGCATTCCATTTTGTTACTTCCTCATAAACAGATACCATGTCGTAATATTGATGGGAAACCTTATGCTGACGACCAAGTCCTGCTTGTCCCGTAATAGCAACTATCGGGCTTAGATCCATATTGGCATTAGCTACCCCAGTCAATAAATTGGTTGCGCCAGGTCCAAGTGTGGCTAAACAAACGCCAGGCTTCCCTGTAAGTCTGCCATATGTTCCTGCCATAAAAGCTGCACTCGTTTCATGACGTGTTAAAATAAATTCAATCGTTGAGTCGTGAAGGGCGTCCATTACATCAATGTTTTCCTCACCTGGTACACCAAAAATATATTCGACTCCTTCCTGTTCTAAACATTTTATGAATAGTTCTGCAACTTTCAATTCCTACACCTTCTTCCTAAAACTATATTAAGAAATATCATGTATACTCTTAGGCTTTACCATTGATTGATAGATATCCTCTAGGGACCATGTCCTTCCTTTTTCGTCTCGATAAACGATGTGTTCTGTTGAAAATTTAGTTGGTGAATCTATGCCCGCTGCTGCAGATAGCCGGAATAGTCCTTTGCGCATCGTAATTAAGTAGTTTGCCGTACGCCATTTTTTTTCTTCAATGACGAGCCCTTTTTGCAGATCAGGATCTGTCGTTGCAACCCCGACCGGACATGAATTAGATTGGCACTGTAGTGCTTGGATACAACCAACAGTTATCATAAAAGCTCTAGCGACATTCACCAGATCTGCCCCCATAGCTAGTGCAATAGCAATACGGTCAGGGGAAAACAATTTCCCTGATGCGATAATCTTTAATTTGTCTCGTACACCGTATTTTCGAAGAGAATGATCAACTAACGGCAGAGCCGACCGAATCGGTAACCCTACACTGTCCGCTAATTCTTGGTAGGATGCCCCTGTTCCTCCTTCCCCACCATCTACTGTAATGAAGTCTGGACCCATGCCCGTTTCCTTAATCGCTTTGGCAAGCTCATCCGCCTCATGACTACTTCCAATCACAACCTTCATACCTACAGGCTTTCCAGTATGTTCACGAACCTTTTCTAAAAATTCAAATAAGGAAGGTAAGTCACTGAATTCTCGAAATCGATTTGGACTGTCGATCGATTTATAAGGCTCTACCATTCTTATTTTGGCAATTTCCTCTGTAACTTTCTCTGCATCAATATGGCCACCTCGTGTTTTTGCCCCTTGCGCTAATTTAATCTCGAACGCTTTCACTTCCGGAATTTTGCTTTTTTCTAGTAATGCATCCCAACTAAAGTTTCCTCCCTCATCTCTTACCCCAAATAAGCCGGGACCGATTTGCATGATGATATCTACACCACCCTTTAGATGATAATCAGATATCCCACCCTCACCAGTATTCATCCACGTCCCTTTAGCAATTCCTAAGCCTTCTGAAAGGGCCGTAATAGCTCTCTCTCCTAAGGATCCGTAACTCATCGCAGACATACCAATCTGCCCTTTCACCTTAAACGGATGTCTCGTTTGTTCCCCAATCACAATTGCCTCCTCATCTTCCAATAAATAAACCCCGGACTCATCCTTATCTAAACGTTCTTCTCTTTGTCCAAATAAAGGCTCATTAACCAACAGATAGCGGTTTGTCGTGACTTTCGTTTTACGATCCATCTTTAGTTCCTCTGTTAATTTAGGGAACAGAGAATTACGGATGTAGAATCCAGGCTCATCAAAATCCCGTTGTGATCCATACCCAATCACATCACGTTTGTATTTCGCCTTTTTCACGATATGCTGATACTCATTTCGTGAAAAGGGCTTCCCCTCACGATTGTTATTAAATAAATATTGGCGTAACTCTGGTCCAATATTCTCCAAAAAATACCTTACTCTTCCGATTAACGGGTAATTACGAAGAATGGGGTGTTGTTTTTGCCTTTTATCTACACTTAATAATTTGAAACCAATAACTAAGAGTATAAGAATTACAATCGTACACACCACAAATCCAACGATTGTCATAATATCTGCAATATTCACATACCATTCCTCCCATAATAGTGCTACATGTAGTTTGACCTTTTGTGGAATTATTATGAATGGGAGCGTGAGGACGGGTCTTTCAAGACAATCAAGAAATAAAAGATCGTAATCAAAGCAAAGACGCCCCAGCTTATTTAAGGAAAACTTAAGAATTCCCCCTCTATAATTTTAAAAAATTGCATTTATACTCGCACATAAGTAGATATAAATTATGCTAAATTGCAGGATTTTCTCATAAGTAAAGGTACAATACTTATAGTGACGGATGAGAAGTGTACATAGGAGTGACGGAATTGAAGCGTATATCGATTTTAGTGGCGGATGACGAAGAAGAAATTGCCGACTTGGTTGCGATCCATTTAGAAAAAGAAGGCTACCATGTTATAAAAGTATCTGATGGCCAAGAGGTCATGGATATCATTCAATCTCAGCCAATTGATTTGCTGATTTTGGACATTATGATGCCGAAAATGGATGGATATGAAGTAACTCGTCATATTCGTGAACAGTATAATATGCCTATCATTTTTTTGAGTGCTAAGACCTCTGATTTTGATAAGGTACAAGGACTTGTGATTGGCGCAGACGACTATATGACAAAACCGTTCAGCCCGATCGAGTTGGTTGCACGGGTAAATGCACAGCTACGGCGTTTTATGAAGCTGAATCAACCGGAATCCAACCCTCAAACCATCTTAGATTATGGAGAGCTAATTATTTCAGCTGATGAGCGCACCGTTACGCTTTACGGGAGGAGCATTGAGCTAACACCAAAGGAGTTTGACATCTTATATTTACTAGCGAAATATCCGAAGAAAGTATTTAGTGTGGAACATATTTTTCAGCAAGTATGGGGAGTGGGATACACATTCAATGGATAAACTTTTACAAAGCTTTCGCTCAAAAATGATATTCTTATTCGGTTTAAGCTTGCTTATGGCTGGCAGCATCACCTATATCCTCTATAAAGTGCTTCAATTATATTATCATACGATGGTCGATTATGGAGACCCTTTGGTGCAGATGCGATTGTTCATAGGCCGAGTGGGAGACATTAACTTCTTTTTATTCTTTTTTATCCCGCTTTCGATATTCTTTTTCTTTGTACTTACAAAGTCTTATTCTACCTATTTCAAAGAAATTTCGAACGGCATTCATTCTCTTGCTCGTGGGGAGTTTACACATCGAGTTCAGGTTCGATCAAACGATGAATTGAGTGTGATTGCACAAGATATTAATCTAGCGAGTGAGCATTTACAAGAGGCCATCGAAAGAGGCGACTTTTCGGAAAGTAGTAAGGATCAGTTAGTCGTAAACCTGGCCCATGATTTGCGTACACCACTCACCTCTGTTTTAGGTTATTTAGATTTAATTCTTAAGGATGAAAATTTAACAGAAGAACAGAAAAGACATTTTCTTATGATTGCCTTTACGAAATCTCAGCGTTTAGAACGACTTATTGATGAATTATTTGAAATTACTAGAATGAACTATGGCATGCTGCCAATTAAACAGGAGCCTATTAACCTGAGCGACCTCCTCCATCAGTTAAAGGAGGAGCTATATCCTGTCTTCGAAAAAAATCATTTGGCTGTTAGAATGAATGTCCCTCCCCAATTACCAATCTTGGGAGATGGAGAGCTGTTGGCACGTGTGTTTGAAAATTTACTGACGAATGCAAGTCGCTATGGAAGTGATGGTCAGTATGTGGATATGAACGGCTTTACTGAACATGGAGAAGTCGTAGTTCAGATTATCAATTATGGTACGTCTATCCCTGAAGAGGAGCAGCCCCACCTCTTTGATATGTTTTATACCAGTGACAAAGCGAGAACAAATCCAGGAGGGGGTACTGGGATTGGCTTGTTTATTGCCAAGAATATTGTCGAGCAGCACCATGGAACCATCACTGCCGAAAGTAGTATCGTTCGTACCATTTTTGAAGTTCGTTTACCACAAGAAAGTAGCACGGAAGAGCAAGTGCAAAACCCATAAGTTTTAAGAAAAATTTAAAGTTTACCCCACTCTTTTATTAAATAGTTTTTCCTATCCTTAAACACATAGCAGCTTAAAGGAGGAACTAATAAATGAAGAAGTGGGGATTTTTAATCTTACTAGTACTATGCTTTGGTATTGCCTATAAGAACGTACCGTTGTCTCAGGATAACGTGGAAATCAAAATATATGAGGAAAAAGAGAAGATAGAGACTTCTGAGAAAACCAAAAAGATAGAGATTGAAAAGGAACAAATCTACCAAGGAAACTTACTCTTAGTAAACAGTGATTACCCTGTCCAACCGGAGAGTATGAAAACCGATGTCGTCAACTTATTTACACACACTGAATTGATAAACGGTTTTGTAGTGTTGAATAACGATATTGACTTGTCTGAAAAAATAGCAAAAGAGTTTGCAGATTTGGTTGCTGCTGCAGAAAAAGATGGCGTTAATCATTTCGCCATCACTAGTGGCTTTCGAGATCTTAGTGACCAACAAGCCCTTTTTCAAGATATGGGGCCAGATATTGCTTTACCACCAGGACATAGTGAACACAATTTAGGCTTATCACTAGATGTAGGATCCACCCAAATGAAAATGGAGGATGCACCCGAGGGAGAATGGATTGAAAACCATGCGTGGAAATACGGATTCATATTGCGCTACCCTGAGAACAAAAAGGACATTACCGGCATTCAGTATGAGCCGTGGCACATCCGCTATGTAGGCTTGCCTCACAGCGCGATTATGAAAGAGAAAAATTTCGTTCTCGAAGAATATTTGGATTACCTGAAAGAAGAAAAAACGATTTCTGCGGATGTGAATGGGAAAAATTATGATATTTTTTATTATCCTGTCACCGACAGTACTAACGTACAAATCCCTGCTAATTCTCATTATGAAATATCAGGGAACAATATGGATGGAGTTATTGTGACTGTGTGGGATGAGCAACCTGATGGGAATCAAGTAGAGGATTAAATCCATAGTGTATTTTTACACATCTATGGGTTTTCATCTCATCATACATGAGGAAGTAGCGATTCCCCAGCAGCAGGAAACTACTTTTCTTTTAAATGATAGGAATAAGATTCAAGTATCACCTTTAAACCTTCCATAAAATACCGATAATATTTAATAACAGTATTTGGAAGGAGGAGGAACCAGTGAGAGTTTCTGAGACAAATTCTTTATTCATGAATAAACAAATCAATAATCAGACAAAACAACTTTCCAATCCTAAAAAGAACAATCAAACATTTCATGATTACCTTGAAAAAACTAACATAGATCTTGCATCCTTGAATAAGTTACAGGACGCTTATACGAATAAAGTAGATTTTATTCGTGCAAAAGGGCAAAATACAGACGCACCATTCCTTACGCTCGACGATTTAATAAATACCTTATCAGATGAAAAAAACGCATTAACATTAACACCTGGAACAAAGATTAAATTAGCAGCTTATCGTAATCCTGAAGTTTATGTAACAGTGAAAGAAGATTCTGTTCATATTTCAACTGATAAAACAGCTCTCGGAAGTGCTTATGTGGATGCTTTTAATAGCACAGTAAGAAAAATGCTTTACGTAACAGATTCTAATGAAATTCCAGACTTATCTAAGCTGTCTAAAGAGGATTTAGCCATCGTAAAACAAATGCAGAATGAACATACTGATGCTGTAAAAGGAATTGGCGGTGACGAGGAGTATCAGTTTTTACACACCATTGCGGAGTCTTTAGGCAATTTCATCCGTTTTGCAAATGGACAATCACCATGGGTAGCAGTTCAAAATCACGAGGAAATCAAGAAAGGCCTAGAAATGATGGGAATTGATACAAGCCAAGCCTTTTATGTTAATGGAAGTAGTTTATATGTTGGTGAAGATGGTCTTGTGAGAAAATCGTAGCTGATAATAGACAAGCTTAAAAAAGACAGGTTATGCCTGTCTTTTCGATTATCCGTACAAAGGTAAGTGTATTATCTATGCATTTCCGCTCGTATATTTTTCATACCAATCTTTGCCTGATGTCCAACTCTCAACTGTGTATTTTTCGCCTAGTCACAATTGCTTCATCCCTCTAATCATATTTCTTAAAAATGATCATAGCGACAAATGAAACGATAGTAGCAAGTAAAAGAACAGGAATGTCCATTATTGAATTTGTTTACCGTTCGCACTATAGATAAAAAGCTGGTAAGAATCGCTTTTTAAGACTGGAGGAGTACTAGATGATTCTAAATACTCTCTTACTAAACTTTTCAAGTACTTTCCATGTTCAGTATCCGAAGTAGTTACGGATGTATTTATCTTGAAGGTGAGTGGATTCTCTTTAAATGAAAACCCTGTAACTTTGTATTTTTCGTTTTCTGTTAATTCTCTTGCCAATTTTCCAATTTTCGCATCTAAATCTGTTAATGGTCTGAAGCTCGAACCATCATCATTAACGGACTCTTTAGGACCTGACGCAATTACATGAATTTCATATCCATTGAGATCAGTAATACGAACCAATTTACTTTTTATAGATTGTGCGTATTTAAGCAACTCTTTTTCCTTTTGCATGGAATTCTTTATGTGAACAGATATATATTTATCAATGGGTTCCACAAATATATAATTTGATTTAACCTTTATCTTTGATAGTGATTCTACTATCTCCGTATGCACCTTTTCTTTCTCAAGTTTTTGTGTATTAGAAAGCGAATACGTACCTCCACCTTTCTCTACTTTAACTTGAAATAATTCGTAATTTTCCTCATTCAAAAAATTTTCAACTGTATTTTTAAGGTCATTCTTTATTGAAGCAAAGTATTCTGGATTCTCTTTCACTTTTATTGTTATCTCATTGTTAAAAAATACAGATACACTAATATCCATATTTTTTGTATAGAAGTCTTTTTTTTCTAAGTCCGACGTAATTTGCTCAGATAATGGGTTAAGATTAAATAAACTAGATGTTAAGGGGAGCTCAGAAGCAAATACCATTACCGTTTTAGAATGTAAGAGAGTATTAATACATAATAGCAACACAACTAAAGTAGCTCCGATAACATACAAGCTTTTTTTTCTACGTGAAAGTTTAGATATAGAGGCAAAACTTTTGCCTTTTGATATTTTTTTAACATTATAAGCAGAATTAACACCAGATTCTATATACGAATCTAGTTCATTTGGAATCTTAATTTTATTCATTTCTGACTTAATATTACTTTTCAAGAAAATCTCTCCTTTCTGCTTTACTTTGTAATTTGTCTATCGATCTGTAATAAATCGATTTTATAGTTCCTATTGGTAATTCCAACGTTTCAGATATTTCTTTAAATGTATAATCAAAATAAAATTTTAAAATAATCACTGACTTCTCATTAGGCTTTAAAAGTGAAAGTAAGTGGTCAATTGAAATTTTTAAATGTATATCTTCATTAGTATAAGTTAAACTTTCCAAATACCCTTCATCGATATCCACTACTTTATTCTTAGATTTCACAACATTTAAGGCACAATTTATAGTAATTCTAACAATCCAAGTTTTAAAATATTTGGGATTTTTTAAATTAGAGATATTACGAAATGCTCGATAAGCAGTTTCTTGCATTACATCTAAGGAATCTTCTTTATTTTTGGTGTATAAAAAAGCCGTTCTATATAATTGCTCCTTATATAAGTTAAACACTTCAATAAATGCCTCTTTATCTCCACGTTTAGCTTTTTTACTAATCTTTTAATTTTCATCACCTCTTTATTCTCCCTATAAATTAGACAATGGCGTGCTTTATTTAGTCTCAAAAAAACTAAATTTATTCAATATATAGGTTAATTTACCTAATAGTAGTAATTTGTACATCAAACAAAAGTCCTTTGCATTGGAAATACTACATTTCCAATGCAAAGGACAGAATAATGACACCTTACAGATGCTTTTCCAATTATTAGTCAAAATGGTGTAACTGCTAAACTAAATTGAACAGTTTTTGCTCGATAAAACTGAACACTTTCTGCTCCAATCACCTCCAATCAGTTATTATTAGAAAGTATGAAAATGACTGAAGCGATGGAGGATCAGGAAGGTGTTGAAAATAGAAGTGATTGTGCAAGTTCACCAATTGAAAAGGCAGGGTTTTAAAGTCGCTGCTATTGCTAGAAAATGCAACCTATCAAGAACAACAGTATATGAATATTTAGAGAGGGATTTTGAAGAAGCATGTAGGTGGGCAGAAGATTTGAAAACAAAGAACACGGAAGCTTGATCCTTTTCAGGATCAAATTATTGGGTGGTTGAAGGAGCACCCGGATTTATCAGCTTCGCAAATTTCAGATTGGTTAGAGGAGCGGTACTCCTTTTCCAATGTTGGTGATAGTACTGTTCGTACTTATGTAAGAGAATTAAGGGGGAAATATCATATACCTAAAACAGTTACATTTCGGAATTATGAAGCAGTAGAAGAATCACCAAAGGGAAAACAAATGCAAGTAGATTTTGGGGAAATGAAGGTTAGAACAATTGAGGGGAATTGGATAAAAATATATGTCATTGCCTTTGTCCTTTCCCATTCACGGTATAAATATGCGGAGTGGCAAGACCGACCTTTTACTACTCGTGATGTATTGCGTTGTCATGAGAATGCGTTTGAGTATTACGGAGGTAGGACAGACGAGATCGTATATGACCAAGATAAGCTGATGACGGTAAGTGAAAATGGTGGCGACATTATCTATACGGAAGAGTTTCAAGCTTATAAACAACAAAGAGGATTTTCCGTTTATTTATGTAAAGCAGCAGACCCAGAACCTAAAGGAAAGATTGAAAATGTGGTGAAATTTATTAAAAGGAACTTTGCGAAGAATCGGGTGTTTAATCAAATTGACACATGGAATGAGCGAGTGTTTAGCATGGCTTGAAAGAAAAGGAAACTACCAAGTGCACAATACTGTCGAAGTGTTTGCCCTGGAAAAGCCACACTTGCGAAAAGTCTCCTCTCTACTCTCTTACGAGAGTAACCATGGAACAAGTATAACAAGAACGGTGCATAAGGACAATATAATCAAATACCAATCTAATCGTTATTCGGTTCCACTTGGAACATATAAACCACAGGGTGATAATACGGTCTATATTCGAATCGAGGAAGAAGAACTTATTATCGAAAAGACACCAAGAGGTGTATCATTGGCTACTCATCCTCTTTCAAGAGGAAAAGGTCAGTTGATTAAGATATACACACCACTCTAGAGATAGATCAAAAGGTATTCAAGCATATATGGATACAGTAAAAGGCTCCTTTAATGACCCAGAGAAGATTCAACTCTTTCTTGAAGAGATTTATAAGCGATATCCAAGGTACATTCGAGATCAGCTTCAAATTATCCAAAGAGCAGTTAAAAAATATCAACCTTTTATTCATTCTGCTTTAGATGTTTGCATCGAACAGACTCTATGGAGTGCCAATGATTTTCATGATGTCGTAAATCATTTAGCAAGAGTTCAGGGACAAGAGATTACTACTTTATCGTCTGATATTCCAACCATAGGAATGACCCCATTTATTACAAAGAAAAGGCATCGGTAAGAGAATGATGGGTATCTTAAGATTTTGGGAGGTCTATAAATTGGAATACTCCTTTGAAAGTTTACAAAGGCAATTGCATCATTTAAGAATGTCAGAAACATCCAAAGAGCTTCCTGCTGTTTTGAGGAAAGCAGAATCCCATTCGTGGACCTATCAAGAGTTTCTTCGGGAATTGCTTACATATGAAGAAAGGCGCCGAGAAGAAAAAATGATAGAAAAACATTTGAAGTGGGCAAAGTTTCCTTATCAAAAAAGCCTTCAAGAGTTTGATCTTAAAGAACTACCATCTCTTAGTGAGAGACAGTTAAAGCAGCTTCAAGAGCTCTTCTGGCTTGACGAGTCATTTAACTTAATATTTTTGGGTCCACCTGGCGTTGGAAAAACGCATATGGCGATTGGATTAGGGTTAGAAGCGATTCATCAAGGGCATCATGTTTCGTTTGTGTCAATGGGGGAATTAGTTCCGTTATTGAAAAGTGAGGAATACCTTCGAAAGTCCCAACTAAAAATGAAACGAATTAGAGAAGCTGATCTAATCATAATTGATGATCTCATGTACATGGCAATGGATCAAAACGAGACGAATCTATTTTTTCATCTAATAAACCATCTCTATGAACGAAGTTCTATCATACTGACATCAAATAAAGGCCCAGAAGAATGGGGAGAGTTACTTGGAGATCAAGGAATAGCAACGGCGATTTTAGATCGCCTTCTCCACCGCTCTGAAGTCCTTCATTTTAACGGGAATAGTCATAGAATTAAGTATAGAAAGTCTTTATTTCAAGCGAAAAGTGTTCAAAGTTAATGAGCAAAAAGTGTTCAAAACTACTTGACGGTTACAGTTCTATGGTTCTTTTTTAGACAAATAAAAAAGAACCAAGGATTGGTTCTGAAATGGATCAGAAAACTTCAATTCAGGTAGTATAACTCTTTTTTCTAAGTTACATTGAATAACTCAGCCTATTGGTTTAGGAGGAATGCATTTAAAATTAATACAATTGAATCCACCTTAGATCCAATTGTATTAGTTGTCTTGTTATTATTTTATTGTTTTAATCCTTGAAACAAATTGTATATTGGATAGGGTATAAGGCTTTTTTGCTCTTCATCATCAAGTGTATCAAATAACCGTTTTGCTTTAGATCTGTTTTTTAACAATACTTCACATGCAAAACAAATACTCTTATTATTTTCCCTTTCTGCTTCTTCAAGGATATCTAATACTTCATCTGTTTCTTTTTCTGAAAGTCCCTCAAATTTTCTAATATTAATTTGATACTTATTTATTTTCCCCAAAATATCATGAGGATTAATTTTAAGATATCTCGATATTAAATCTTCCGCAATCTCTATATATCTGGCGTCATTTTCCAAATCAAAATAGTTGAGATAATCCAATGCAGTGTTAATGGTATTCGGAGAATTCACATCATGATACTTATTCGCAAATGATTTCTTTATTACATCTAACTTAAAGTTGGCACATTCATGCATTATCTTTAATTTTTGACTGGAATATATACTAACCCGCCAATAATCATTTTCTATATCTTCTGATTCATATTTCTTTATCTCTCTTTTTGGCAATAACCCCGCAACTTTATTTAGTGTTTCTTCGCTAAAGAAATCGGTATATTCATTATTTTCCTTATTAAATAAAACCATTACCTTTATGTATTTAGACAGTTTTATAACTTGAACCAAAGAGTTTTCAAAATCTATGTTTTCACTATAAGTAAGCATTTGATACTGTTTTTGTTTGAACAGACTTAGTAAACCATTAAAAAGTTCACTGATGTTTTCATGATCATCAAGAGTGTAGTTTCCGCTTATTCCAATTTGATTAAAAATTCCAATAATATCTTTATATACTTTAATATCATCTTCAACGTCTGAAAAATCTTCTTTTTTATCCAGGGTTGCAACAAATTCAGATGATGTAAAAGGTAACTCATTATAATCTCGTAGAAACTTTAGTATTTTTAAACACTTCAAATACGAACTTAGTTTTTTCACTTTAGATAAAGTGATTTTTCCTTTATTTGTCTCCTTGATAATTTCTACGATTAGTGAATCTTCAATTAATAAATACCTTCTATCTTCACTTTCTCTAACTTCATATTTTACATTAAACTCTTCATCCTCTATTTTAACTTCTTCGTTTAACACTGTTCTAACTTCTTGTAACTTAGCAGTTCTTAAAGGTATTTCAATTCCTTCATTTACTCCATATAAGTATGCAGGTTCTTCAAATAAATCAAAGGATGTTTCCTCTTGCAGTCTTATATAGTCAATCCTATATTCCTCAAATTTTTTATCTAAACCTGCCTCAATATAAATTTTAGGTTGCTTTTCAACAGTTCTCAGAAATTGTTTACATATAATTTCCAATGAGCCGCTCTCTAACTTTTTAAAAGGAATAGTAATTGATTGGTTTCCATTAGCTTCAAGTTTGATTAGTAGATCCTTCAAATCTAATGGAGCAAGGATATTGTAGTATGCCTGTCTAATATATGTATTGGGGTTTATTGTAACAACAAAATATAATACTCCATTACCATTTTTATAATAAACTTCTAAATCTTCTTTAGTTACAGGATGCTTAATTTTGTTTCTCTTTGATGTCTTTTTATTTGAGGTTGTTCCTTTAATTTGTATTGGTACAATACCAACAAAATCCTCTTTTTTTATCTGATTTGAATAAAGACTTATATCTCCATCGAATGAAAGCCCCTTATCGTTCCATTGAACGTTACTAACTAAATGAAATGGAGGTTTCAAAATACATTCGTTTATTTCAACACAAGCCAAATGTTCTATTATAGTATTATCCATATCCAATTCCTCTTTTCCCCAGATTGAAGTTTATATTTCGTATTATCCTAAAAAACTTAGCGTTGACCATTGAGGTTGAACAAAGAAATAAGAAGGCTTTGGCATTTAAAAGAACATAATCGTAAAAATCGTCTATTTTATCATCTGGTATTTTTACTTCATTTCACTAATTTCCTTCTTTAACAAATCTAACGCCTCTTTAGAGAACACTCCTTGTTTATAGGCTTCAATGATTGCTTTAGTAATACTTAGTTCATCAAATGCAGGTTGTCTTGGAATCCTTTGACCGTTCTTTTTATATCTCATTACTACTTGCTCGCCTTTTTCTTCTCCGTCTTCAATTTTTATACATTTGTCAATACATATTGAGTACAACTCAGATACTTTTAATTCTGATTCAACAATCGGTTTGTAAGTAGTTTCAGTCATATAATCATCTCCTTATTTTTAGTCGTTTAAGTAAACGTTTGAAACTATTATTTAAAGCCAATTAATTTCAATAAGATATGAAGAAGCCTCTGCCAAGTTTTACAACCTTTGGCTTCTTGATTTTATTATTTTGAGATTACTTCCTTACTAACTTCTATAATATTCATTTCAGAGATTTTATCTTTATTTACCTTTATTAATGGTGGGCCAGCAATACATAGTAAGTCTCTTGCTCTACTTAGAGCTACATAGTAAATTCTTGTATCATCATTTTCGGAATTTATTTCTGGATGAATAATATTTTCTATTTCTTCCACATCATCAAGATATAAAAGTACAGATTCAAATTCAGCACCTTTGGCTTTATGAATAGTTCTAATTTCTGAAGACTTTTCTTCGGGTAAGATAAGGTTTTCTATTAACTCTTGAATCGTTATTTGCTCAGAAATTGTTTTAATATTACCGCTCGTTATCTTTTTCAAATTAAATCCTTTTGCTTTCAGGAATTCATAAAGTATTTGATAGAATACTTAACAATGTGAAGTCAACTGATTGTTTAATTTCATTCATTAAGAATTCAAGCATATCAACCGCAAGACTTCTTTTCGACAATGGATTAATAAATTGGGTTCCTCGGAATGGAGATTTTAATATATTGTTTTTATCTGTCCTTAGAGAACGTATCACTTCTTTTACTGCAAGTTCATTTCTACCATCTTCCACTAACATATAAGCAGTAAAAAGTGATTTTAATAATCTTTCCCTATCCGAGTCAGCCTCGTTTAAACTTGTCCAAACATTAGTAACTTCAATATTCCGAAGTTTCTTTACAGATCCATTATTACGAGTCAAAATACAATAATCATTTTCCAGTCCTAACTCCTGTCTTAGATTATGGAAATCCAAAAGCGTTTTAGTAATTTCATCCGCACACTCAAAATAATAGATAGGATTATTACTTTGATTATGAGTTGAACGTTGGGCTAATGAGTCACCTTGCCTTAAATGATTTAAAATTCCAACAATCGCCTGCCCACTTCTCCTATTATTCTCAATCTGGTATTCTTTGAGATTAGGCAAACAAAAATTTACGAAATCGGATCTTGAAGCACCCTGGAAACTATATATTGATTGAGCTGGATCGCCAATAACGCCTATTATTGTTCCAGCATTTCCCAACCATTTAATTATTTCAGACTGAATGGGGTTAGTATCCTGAAATTCATCTATAAACATGTATGGATACTTAGCACTAAGATGGTCGAGAATAAGAGGAAACTCATTCAATATCCTATATGAAAAATACAGAACATCTTCGTGATGGATTGTCCCTTCATCCCAAAAAATTTGTTTGTAGGTAAGTAAATCCTCTAATTTTATGTAATATGTTCCTACTCTTCTCAAATATTCCTTTCTTGGTTTTAATATAAAAGAACCATTATCAAGAACCCAATCAATATTTTCCAAACACTTTTTTATCTTTTTTTGGTCTCTAATATAGCCATTACTAACCTCCGTTTGCCATTTATATATCTTTCCTTTTGTAGCTACATTTTCACTGTGTCCATCCATTTCATCGATATTGACCAACCTTCTTCCTGATTCACCTTTTAAAAGATGGACATATGGTTTAACGATATTTGAGTATAAAAAACTATGAATTGTAGATACATCAACCTTGTCCAGATTATTTTTTAATCTATGTTGAACTTCTTCAGCACCCACTGTAGTATAAGTGATACAGGAAATCTTTGAGATATTTGAAAGTTTAGTTGAATTATGAAATACATTTTTAATATGCTCAACAAGCCAATGTGTTTTACCCGCACCAGGCCCAGCAATTACCTTAAAAGGGCTTTCAATATCTTCTAATCTATCGTCTGACATAATGGTTATTGATTCTCCCATAAGTTCAAACCCCTTCACTATTTTTATGGCATACCCAAATTAGAGCGTTCTTTATGTGGGTAGGTAGATTTAATTGAGTATCTTCATCTTCTAACTTTGATGCTATTTTAAAAGCAACTTCTCCTTTTTGATTATCTGCATATATTAGGAAACTTGAAGCTCTTTTCGCTCGCTCTTTCTTCTCGTTCTCCCAACCGCTTTGTATCAATTCTGGAATTTCAATGATTTCTACGGATTCATCAAATAACAAATCAGATTGATAATTTTCCCACGCTAAATCATACTCAAATGTTTTGCCGTTCTCTTCTTGATAATAAATGTTTACATTTGCACAGTCCTCCTGTTGCGTCACCAAGTTCTTTAAAGCACCAGACTTACTATCGTATTCAAAGTTATCAGATTCACTATTTATTTCAAACGGCCAACACTTTTTCCAGCTCCTCTTTTGTTGTTCTGCTTCCTCCCTTTTTCTTTCAATTTTTCTTGGATCAGAGTCAATAATACAGCCCACTCTCCTTTGCAAAGAATAGTCCACTCTATCTGGTTTTATTCCTGCACCATATAACTTAACAAAATGCTTAAATGTAAGTGCATCTACCCTTACAAGCGAAACATGGTGCTTGTCTAAGTCGTAACCATTTTTTTCAGCTAACAAAGGTAACAATACAAGTTCTGCCATTCCTTCAACTAAAAGAACTGAATTTGAAAATAACATGGCAGATTTTGTTGCATCAAGAAATCGTTCAACATATTTTTTAGACTTCTGGTCTTCCTTACTATCAGAGAAAACTCTACTTGGGTATTTTGCAGAAACCTTTCCGCTACCACTCTTTTCTAAACATATAATTGGATCTAAACCAACAGCAGAAGTAATTTGAGTTGAGTGGGTAGTAATAAATATTTGCTTGCTAAAAGTTTGACTTTTAATTTCTTCACTAAGAAACTTTAAAAAGTTATATTGTAAGGCAGGATGCAAATGAGCCTCTGGTTCCTCAATTAATAGAATTGGAAAAGTTTTTGCATTTTCACCATAATCTATTGAGGTAATCATTTTAAACTTCGATAAAATTAAAGATATAAAGATTAAATTATTGTAACCCATTCCATTATTTATTATTGGTATTTCAATACCTGTCTGATCCTTAATAATTAGACGTAAAGCTGACAACACATCGCTTTCTTTTAATGAACCGTCTAAAGCAGGAGTTCCACCTACTGAAGCACCTGTTTTCTCAGCAAAATCTAATACTTCCTCTTGGTTTATTTTTGATATTAAATTCCCAATTAATTTTTCAGAATGGTATGTAAATGTGTCTTCTTGTGACTGACCATCATTTGATGATTCATTTTGGTTTTCTCCAAGACTGGTATCTTTAAAATGTAGAAGCAACTGTTTGAGTAATGTGTTTCTTCCTGTAAACATTTTACTTTCAACATCACGCAAAGCATCCAAGGTCTCACAGTGTATCTTTTCCAGATATTCTCCCTCAGCTCTTAGTCTATTACTAATATTTCCACCGTAAATCCTTGATACATAGCGTTTCAGAGTTGATTCTAATAAAGACCACTGTTCCTTTTGATTTGTTAATTTGGCATATTCTTCTTGATATGTTCTTTGTTCCTGTTCGGGAAGAAAAAATCTATACGTTAGAGTTGCTTCCCATGGTGCATCTAATTTTGTAAGCCAACTGGCAACAATAGCTTTATCGTCTTTGGTGTCATTTTGAGAAGATTGTAGTGTGGCAGTAACAGTAATCTCAGGAGGTATAGATGAATCCACGTTCTTGTTAAAATCATCTATAGCTAATGTCTTAGACTTGGATCGGTTAAAGATTAATTCTAATGCTCTGATAACTGTTGTTTTACCCGCATTATTGGAACCGATTAACACATTCATTCCTTCATTAAATTCAATGTCTATATCATCAAAGCATCTAAAATTTTTAATGTTTAATCTTGATATATACATGAGTTTCCCCCTTTTTCTACATTTCCTGATAATATATTCCTAAAACTATGGTAACATAAAAAAATACAAATATTGTAACATTTAATTAATGCTAAATGCATGAAAATAGGAACCTACTATAAAGTAGGTTCCCGTATAAATTTCACGTTTTTCTCATTTTGATGGGACTCTAAGTTTCTATTGTTAATATTGGGTTACAAAACACAAACCTATTCAAGTAACATATTCAACATGTTGGTTTACGCAACCATATCAATTGTCTATATCTATTCCCACAATTATTACTTAACTATACTATTAATATCATTGAATATATTCACTGTTTTTAATTCATCTTCTTCGTACAATTCCGCTATTAAATGAGCATACTTATTTAGCGTTGTTTCTATATTACTATGACCTAATCGCTCGCTAACATATTGTATAGACACTTTTTTATAAAGCAATACACTGGCATGAGTATGCCTTAATCCATGTACAGTAATTGGCTTTGTTATTCTAAGTTCTTTTAAAGTTTCTCTTAATAGATTATTAACAATACTATTTCCTATTACTTTATATTTAGAATGGGGAGAATAAAACACTAATTGATGTTCAGTATCCTTTTCACTTAATATATTATTAAAATGACTCATTGTAACTTCATCCATTTTAATTGTCCTGATTGAATATTCATTCTTAGTCGGAGAAAACCCTCAGTGCTTCGTTTCATATATCCCCATGTTTTATTTATAGTAAGTGTATTATTGTTAAAGTCAAAATCATTCCATGTTAAGCCTACTAATTCTCCAAATCGCAATCCAGAAGTTAATCCAAGTAATAATAATGAATATCCTAAATTTTCATCAACTCTATTCCACAGCTCAGTTAATAACTTTTCACTTTCCTTATAGTTTAGTATCTTATTAAATGATTTTTTAGCTGGGACTTTCCAAGTTAGAACAGATTTCCTTGTAAAGTCTTTATGTATAATTTGATCTTCAAGTGCATCATTAATACAAGCACAGATATGCGTATTTACTTTTGCTACCGTTTCTTTTGATTTATTAGAACCAAATTGATTTAAAAACATTTGATAGTCATGTCTACTTATTTCTTGCAATGGTTTACTTCCAAAATATGCTTTAATTGCTTTTAAAGTATATTGATAGTGTTTTTGCGTTGCTGGACTGAGGTGTGACTTATATAATTTTACCCATTTATCAAAATATTAATCAAAAGGGGCAGGTTTTAAATAAGGTAATGTACCTTTTCCCAACTTTAATTCCACTTCTGCAGCCGCAAGTCTTGCCTCTTTTTTAGTACGAAATCCGCCTTTCCTAATCGGTTTAGATTTTCCATTTTCCATCCGACTAACTGTGTACTGGTATGTGTTTCCCCTTTTTTGTATGCTTGCCATAAATTATATTCAACCCAATCAAGTAATTTATCGAAATAGTGTATCCATTATAATTAGTTTAAGCAAAATATTATAATCATTTCCAAGATAAGATAGACATATAACAGGAGGTTGGATATAACATATCCAACCTCTAACTTAAATGATTTTATAAATCTTTTAACGGACTAAACTTCGCATGTCCTTCTTGGACTTCATTACTAAATTAATTTACATACATTTTTGTTACCTCTAATGTTGAATGCCCTAAAATTGCTTGTAACTGAAAGGCATTAGCACCGTTCATAACGCTCATTTTTGCAAAAGTATGTCTAAACGTATGCGGGGAGCAACGGACATTTTTTAATTTTGCAATTCCCCCATATTCACGTATTCGATCCTGCATTTGTTTTTTGCTCAATGGAGTATCATCCTGTGTTATAAATAAATAGTTCGTATCAATTTGTCCTCTGATGGTCACGTATTTATTTAGTTGATCAATCATTTTGTTTTGAATAGGTACAAATCGTTCATAGCCACCTTTTGTATTTGTGATGCGTACTACTTTTTGTGACCATACAATATCTGTTACCTTGATTCCGATAAGTTCATTTGCTCGTACTCCTGTTTCTAATAGAAACATCATTATTGTATAATCCCGAAGACCAACAAATGTCCTTAAATCACATGCTTTAAACAAAGCCTTAATTTGTTTCTTATCAAAGGTCTCAACAATTCGCTTACGATCCTTTAACAATTTTATGTCCTTCATTGGATTTAGTTTGAGATAATTCTGAGATTCTAATAGATTAAAGAATGCACGTATAGCTCGTAAGCGTGAATTAACACTTACCGTCTTAATCCCCTTATTTCTCATATACATAACCACATTATGCTTAATAACATCACCAGTTATATCCTTTGGTTCATTGCTCAGACCTTGTTCCAGAAGCAATTTCTTAAATTGCTTTAATTCACTTCGATAATACTTGATAGTATATTCCCT
Source organism: Radiobacillus deserti (assembly GCF_007301515.1). Lineage (GTDB taxonomy): Bacteria > Bacillota > Bacilli > Bacillales > Amphibacillaceae > Radiobacillus > Radiobacillus deserti. Next base: position 774,432 of record NZ_CP041666.1, on the reverse strand, counting down.
CAGATTTCTGAACTCACAGTCCTCAATAAACACCTCTATTAAATCATCCAGAGAATAATTTATTTCTGCCTTGTCATCAGAAATGAGGCGTAATTCCTCCTGGCTCAACTCACCTCTTCTTTCACTCTTGCTTTTCTCCTACCTTTTCTTCTCATTTACTCTTTTACTCATTCTTTTTCCTCCTCACCGCACACGATTCGTCGCACACGATTTTTGCTATATAAATCGTATTCGGTGCAAAAGAAAAAGGACTTAGGATTTTCTCCTAAGCCCTTGTCACTATTAGTTTTTCCCGCATTACTCGATACCGGTGGTCGGGGTCGAACCGACACTCCGTGAGGAACACGATTTTGAGTCCCGAAATTCATCATAACCTAATTGAAACCAATAACAACAACGATTGCTGTTATTTTAATATTTTTGGTTAACACGATTAATGACAATTATGCCTTTGGTTCCCAAAATCGTCAAGCATTAATAATGATGTTTATTGAATTTCGCTTGTCCTAACTTCTTATATTTCTGTATTAATTCAACTTCATATTCCCTTGCTTGTTCTTCTATTTCCAATTCAGCTACAATCTTATAATTATTTTTTCCGTCTGCCATCAATTGTCCGGTGTTCCGAGTTCCTTCTATTAGTATATCTTCTGCACCGATACCAGACACCACTTCCAACATAGACTACTTCATTGTTTAACCAATGTTCATAAACATTATAATTTTGTACCTTCCTTAGTTCTTTGGGGTCGAGACCATATGATTTAATTAGTCCAATTATTCTTTGAAAGGTTGTTCCATATATATTAGCAATATCTTGATTTGTCATCTTGTCTGATAAATGTTGTTCCAGTTGATCTTTGTTTGGGAACATAATAATCACCTCGATATTCTTCTATCGAGGTGATTTGATTTGTAAACCAATGAATGAATAAATTATGAAACATTAAATTTTAAAAAGCTTATTATCCTTTGATAACCTTAATACTTTATCATCTTCATCTATGAAAGAATAATTTTCAATTTTTTCATTTAAAATTGCAAAAATAAACTGACTTCCATTTTCGTTAATAAAATCAACAATCTTATTTAGGTTATGTTCATCTACAGTTTCTAAAACATCATGAACAAAAACCTTAGGATAATCTAGGTCCATTTCATTAAGAAAGGAAACATATGCAATATCTAGAAGCAAAGTAATTGTCTTCCTATATCCTGTGCCCAATCCATCATCTACATTAGATAGTTTTAGTGGAAAAGTGTTTTCACGTGTTAAGTAAAGACGCTGGCCAAATATTTCAAAACTATATCTTGTTAAATATTCATTGAATTTAGATATATTATCAAGGGAATTAGATTTTTCATTTATCTCTTGGAAATCTTTTTCTTTTTCTTTTAATTGATCAATCAGATCATTATAGAGTTCTTGCACCTTTGATAGTAAACCTAACTGTTCACTTTGTTCTATCAATTCTCTATGAATTGTTTCAAATTCGTTAAAATTTTCTTGATTGATTAAACTTATAACATTTTTGTTTTGATTGACTATATTTTCTCGCAATTTAAACATTTCTTTTAAATCATCATTAACCCTTTGCAAGCGAGTGCGATAATAACTTAGCTTATTCTGTCTAATACTATTATTAAAATCAACAAGATCATTAAAATCTTTAGGAATATTCCCCAGAGACCTTTCTACATCATTATAAAATTCTAATAGTACATCTTCATCAAAACCATTATCTTTTGATTCTTCTTTCGATAAAATTTTTTCTATTTTGCTCCTCTTAAACAACAATGACTCAATAGAGTCACTAATAGTGTTAATCTGATTTTTTATGTTTGAAATGTTTTCGAGACTTCTTTCATACTCATTTACATCAATCATTGTTTTTACTTTCTGTTCGAGTTCATGAACAGTATTTTGAACTATTCTTATTCTTTCTTTTAAATCATCAATATTGGAAAATTTATGTATCTTTATAATTTGGTTTATATCCTTTTGTATTTGTTCAATTTCATTATAAAGATTTAATTTCCTTTCACTATCTTCATGAGAGGAAAGTTTAAATAAGAAATCATAAATATTTTTATACTCTGCATTAGTAGTATTCTGATGTAAGTATTTTAAAAAAGTAAATGTATCTTCCTTCTGTTTGATCCTGACAAACTTCCCTATTAATTGCCTAAAAGTTGGGGGTTTCTCTATATTAAATATGATTGCATTTAATTCATCAACGTAATTATCGTAAGTATAATGTTTTCCATTTATATATCTTTTCCCTCTATCAAATAACTCAACTTTTAGTTTATAGCTAATATTTCTAATCAGAATTTCTAATTCAGCAAAAACCTTTTTTTCATTAATATAATTCTTTAATGAGGTAGTTTGACTACCTGTATCATTGTCCGTCCAAATATATTTTTTATCCCTTGCTCCTAAACATATGTCGATTAATTTTAAGAATGTAGTTTTTCCAACATTGTTGCCTTGGTTATCATCTTCATTGCCCTCGGTTACATCAGCAACAACATTTAATCCTTTTTTAAACTTTACATTTCTTATTTCTGTTTTATCGCCAATACCTTCAGCTATTATCATTCTCTCCAGATACATAAACTAAGTCCCCCCCTTCTATCTTTACTTTATCAATTAAATACAAAAAATTTAAAGCAAGGTTATATTTAAAATAAGGCTGTTTATCATCAATTTCCTCATATAAGCTTTCAATTAAAGCTAGTTTTATCCTACCTAGGCTTTTCACTTTAAGGAGCAATTGAGCAGATAAATATAAAATTGTATCTTCTGGTTTTGAATCTTTGTCTATTAACATTATAGATCACCTTACAACCACTTTTGGAATTGGATCTAACAATTTACACTTAGTGAATGCATAATACATTAAGGCATGGATTGCCAATTCAGCATCCTCAAGATATATGTCTTTCGAATTATCATCATTTTGAATTGTTTCAATTAAATAGTTATAAACACCTTCACATAACTCATCTTTATTATCCCATTTTCCAAATCTCTTTAATTTTTTATATTTTGTATTTATGTTTGATAAAATTCTCTGCCTTCTAGGAATTTCTTCTAAAATAGACTCTACGTCATCAAGATAATGGTCACATTCGAAGAAAATTTCCTTATAGACATCGATTTCATTATAATCCATCTTGCCCTCAAAATCAGATGTGAAATCTGCGTCGTAGCCGTCTGGAACATCATCTACTTCAGAGAATTTTAGACAAAAGTCAAAAAGATAAGTTCTGTTTAAGATCTTTTTTTGACCAGCATAATGATTTATTTCGAATCTTGCCCCTTCACCTGTATTATTTATTGTATTATCACCTTGACTGTCTATATTCTTTTTATTACCGACCATATTAAAACTTCCTACCGTTTAAATGTACTACTATCCCCGGTGTTATTGATTACATGACTGCCCTGAGATTGAATATTACTATCTCCAGAGATTTGTTGCTTTAGTGAATCAATTTCCCTTTTTAAATTAAAATTTATAATTAATGATGTTATGGTCCCAATCGAAGCAACGATACTTAAAATTAATGAAGCTGTTTCCATCTTTTCACCTTCCTAGTAGACTACTATTTTAAACTATTTTACCATATTAAGGTTTCATAAAAATATGTGATTAATAATTTAATATATAAAATTGTTATTTTATTCCAAATATCTGAGCACTTTAGAAATATAAATCTAGTAACTTTTTACTAGTCATTTAAAGTGTTATAATTGACCTAATATAAATTGTTATTTTTTGTTAAAGGGGGAACCGTATGGAGGCGAGAGAAAGTAATGTATTGAAATTTCTAGAATTGGGAAATCATCAATTTGTAATTCCAGTCTATCAAAGGACTTATAAGTGGACCAGAATTAATTGCAAACAGATTATGCAAGATATTCTTAAAGCTAGCCAACCACAAAGCAAAACTCATTTTTTAGGATCGATAGTTTACATAACTGATGAACATTACCAAGCAACTCAAGTAAACAAATTAACTATTATTGACGGACAACAAAGATTAACTACAATTTCATTGCTCCTAATGGCGATGGTTAAAAACCTACAAGAACAACCTAAGAAGTTTAAAACTACCCCTACGAAGCTACTTAAAAAATACTTAGTAATTGATGAAGATGAAACGAACAAGCCAGAAGATTTTATTTCAAAACTCTCACTAACTAAACATGATAGAGATTTTTATAATCGTTTAGTGAAAAATCAGCCCCTGCGTAATAACAATCAGAACATTTATAATAACTTTGAGTTTTTCTACAATGAAATTAAAAATAAAGAAATTGATATTGATACATTATTTGAGGGTATTGGTAAGCTGTTAATAGTTTCGGTATCTTTAGTTAGAACAAAAGATGACCCACAGCTTATCTTTGAAAGCTTGAACTCTACTGGTGTAAAACTGGAGCAAGCTGATTTAATCAGAAACTTCTTATTAATGGATTTAGATGATAATTTTCAAAAAGAGGTTTACAACACATATTGGTATCCTATGGAAATATCTCTTAGAGATTCACTGTCTGATTTTATTAGAGACTATCTCATTATTAAATCAAAAAAGATCCCTAATAAAGCAAAGGTTTATGAAGAGTTTAAAAAATACTTTTACACGAATTTCGATAGAGCTCAAGACAATATTGAAAATCTAGTAAAAGATATGTATTACTATTCAACATTGTACGAGAAAATTGTTCAAAAAAGTGAAACTAACCCTAAAATTAATTCATATTTGATTGATTTTGAAAGGTTAGATGTCAAAGTTATTTATCCTTTTGTGCTAGATTTATATTCTGAATACGATAAGGGTTGGTTATTGGAAGAAGACTTTATTTATATTTTGAACTTATTAGAAAGCTGTATAGTAAGAAGAGTTATTGCTGGGCTACCTCCTAACTCCCTTAGTAAAATTACAATAAGTTTAATTAAGGATATTAGCGAGATAGATCATGTTAAAAGCGTTGAAAAAATATTGACTAATAAACGCGGCGTTCAAAGATTTCCTAATGAAGAAGAATTTAAAGAAAGCTTTATAAATAGGGATATATACAGCTTAAAAATTTGTAAATTCCTATTGGATAAATTAATTAACACAAATAGTAAAGTTATTCTTAATATTAATGAATTTAGTATAGAACATATCATGCCCCAAACAAACAATCTATCTGCCAAATGGGTTAACGCTTTAGGCGACAACTGGGAGCAAGTACACAGTAGTTATTTGCATACAATTGGTAACTTAACACTTACTAGATATAACGGAGAAATGGGTAATAAGTTTTTTACAGACAAACGAGATATGGAAAAAGGCTACAAAGACAGCCCTTGTAGATTAAATACAGACTTGATCAAATTAGATACTTGGAATGAGGAAGAAATACTTAAAAGAGCAAACAAACTTTTTGACTTTGCAAAGGAAATTTGGTCATACCCAACAGTTGAAGCTACCGAAGAAAATTATAATATGATACTAGATTTTGACGATGATTGGAAGAGTATTAAGCCGTCTCATTTTACTTTTATGGATGAAAAACATGATGTCAAAGATATGACAGATTTATATGTAAATGTAATTTCGGAAATATATCAATTAGATCCTGAGCTCTTTTTAGAAACAATTAACAGCCCTGATTTAATAGGAAGAAACTATATATCAAAAAATCCGAGTGATTTTCGTGCAAGTCATCAATTATTAGATACTGGCTTTTATATAAATACACATTCTAATAACGATGGGAAAAAGAAAAATCTTGATGCTTTAATAAAAGCTATAGGATTGACAGAGAACGATTTAATAATTTACTTAACAAATAATGAAAAAGACTATGTAAACAATTAGAAAAAGCTCTGACATAATAATGTCAAAGCTTAAACAATTATGGTATATTTAAAACGGAAAATTCAAAGTTGAAGCGATAGTTGCAGCAATCGTCTCAAACATATCCTTTTTCTTTTAATGAAATGAACTTACCACTAGTACCAATAATCACATGGTCAAGTAATTCAATTCCAGTTACTTGGCCTACTTCTTTTAATCTTTTTGTAACCTCAATATCTTCTCTACTTGGTGTTGCGTTCCCACTTGGATGATTATGTGCCACGATAATTGAAGCAGCACTTAGTCTAATAGCTTCTTTAAATGTTTCTCTAGGGTGAACGATACTAGCATTCAATGAACCTTTGAAAACATTTTTTCTACCAATAACCACATTCTTCGTATTTAGAAAGATCGCTTCAAAATGCTCTTGTTGTAATCCTTCTAAATCATTAAAGTATTTAGCAGCGTCTTCTGGTGAACGAACAATGTATTCCTCATCTTTCTTGAACTTTCTTATTTGATTAGCTAGACCAAATGCCGAAACAATTCTTTTAGCGGGAACCTCTCCAATTCCTTGATACTTCTTTAATTCTTCTACACTTAAATCTGCCAAACTATTAATTCCTAAACTTGCTAATTGACCTGTAATTGAAGCATTTGCTTTTGGTCCAATTAAAACGGCTAAAATGTTTTGAAGACTTGTGCCTTCATTTCCATAAAAACTTAATTCTTCTTGAGCTACATCATAGTGACGTTTCATTTCTTCCACTCCTTATAATTTATTTCGTAAGACGAAGTAATTCATCTAACAAATAAAAATTATATATAGGAAACAAATGTTCGTACATAGCTTATTTGGAAATATTTGTGTGTTTATAGAGGGCTCTCAGAGGAAATTTAATTGTGTTAGGTGTATGTATATATTACTCAATGCAACGTAGAGCCTTTAAAAATAGGCAAAAAAATAAAATTGGCCATATCCCATATTATTAGATATGACCAAGTTATTCTATTTTCCACAGTTTGAAGTATTCTTCTAATCTCTTTAATATTTTATGATTGTACTTATGTCTTTCAGCCATTGCTATTACATATTCCTTATGACTAACATCAACCTTATCTTCGATTTTCAGCAACCATATTAAAGGGTCAATTACAGTTTTTTCATCAATGATCTTTTTGAACATTTCTTTTTTAGTCATGTTATCACCCAATTAATGCAGCAATAAAATCGGATTGCTGGTCTTCGTTCTTATCAATTTTCAATCTCATTGAAGCATCTAACCCTAGTATTTTAAAACTTTCGAGAACCTTTGATTGTGCCTTCATACTAATAGCAACTGCTGGATGTTCCTTTTTCCCATGAAGTCCTTCCAAGACAAATCCTTCTTTTAATAATATTTTTTGGCATTCTTCCATAGTTGATAGATTAAACGCTAAGCCTTCAATTATTGGTTTATCGGTAGTATTGAGCCTGTCTATCTTAATAAGCTCTTCCACAACAAAATCAAAATACTTTGTAGCAGTTTCATTAAAATATTCTGGTGCTTTCATGATGTCACTCCTTTTACATATTTTTACATTAAAATACTTTTTATAAAAAACTCAAATTGGTGCGAATGAAACTCCCCTCGTTATTACAGGCTTGTTCGTGTTTTTTTCTAAAATGGTAGGCGTATCGAATTACTTATCATGGTTTCTAATAAATCCATAACTAACCGAACCTAATTGATGTTCTTTTAACACTCTATTAACCTTATGATATAAATCAATTCTATTATTAACTTTATCTTTGTAATGATGAACAACTACTTTAGCAACCAAGAACTTATAGTCTTCTTCTTTAACAGCATGTTTTAAGTTTTCCAATGCTTTTAATTCTGCCTTCATTTCTATTCAACTCCTTTATATTATTGTGGAACACTTATGTATGATTAATAGAAAGAACCAGGAATTAATTCTCCTGGCTCTAATACTTATTAAATAGTTGGTTTAATAGTGTCTAATGCACCAGAACCTTGTAAACTAATTGAATAAGTGACTAAATCATCATAAGGAAATTCCAAGCTGAAATCAGTAATAGTAGCGTTACCAACATACTGTAATCCAGAAGGAAAAGTTACTAATACATCAACATTGTTATTATTAATAAATTCTTGTTCTAGAGTTGCATAAGCAGTATCACTTTCAATGTATGCTCCATCACAATCAATAGACCATTCTTTAAATCCTGCTAAACTTTCTTTCCAAGCTCCAGCAGTATCTTTTGATGTACTATCAATAGTTTTCAGCAGAACGAGAAAGTGAAGCATTACGTTGACCAGCTAATACTTGTTCAGTACCTTCTTTTAATATCTTTACAAGAACTTTAGCACCAGTTTGTTTTGCCATAAAAAGACTTCCTTTCATACACAAAATAAAAGGAAGCCAGAATAAACTGACTCCCTACTTGTGAAGTATTAAGCATAAATGATTATGCAATTACATTTAATTTAGAGATAGCTTGTGAGTTAGTTACAGCCCCATCCATGTAGCCATCGAGAACTAGCAATTGACTTCCGCGAAGAGCATTAGGACCATCTGCGATTTGTTTGATAGCCATTTCTTGTTTTACTAGAATTGCATAAGCTTCTGATAAGTTAGCAAATACAACTGGAACTTCACCGGCAGTAGTACCAGCTTGAAGAGCTTCTGTAACATGAACTGGAGAACCGAAAGTATATTGCACTTTTCCGTTAACTACTCCGTTTTGCATGTAGAAGTGACCATTACCATCTTTTAATTTAACGATTTGATTGAAGAATGAACGGTTCATATAGAATGCAGCACCATCAACAAAATCAGGGTGAATTGAGGTATAAAGGTCCATAAGTTGATCGACACCAATTCGACTAGCAAGCGAAACGTCAATACCTTGGACATTTTCATCTCCAAGAATACCTGTAAATTCGTTTACTCCATCACCATTGAAAATTGCCTTTTCAGCAGTCTTAGCAACACGACGACCAAGCAAATCATTAACATAAGCAACAATATCCACTGCAACATCATTAATCAGTTGATTTAATAGACTGATAGCAGCACCAAGACGTTTTTGTTGAAGTTGTACGTGTTGGAAGTTGATTGACTCTTCAAGAATACTTTCACCCTCACCGAAAAATCCACCAGTAACAGCATCATTTTCACGAGCAACTTTCAAAGTTCCATTTACAGAAGGAAGTTTACGAGCTTGTGCAAATGCTGGAGATACTTCTTCCATACGTTTGATAATTTCACCTTGTACGTTTTCAGGTACTAATGCAGTAGCATTAGATGTAGTATTTAAAGAACGTAATTCTTGTTCAAATTCATTAGAACGAGTTTCCATTTTTTTCATAGTTATATTTCTCTCCTCTTGTTGTAAGTTTTCAAGCTGTCCCATAATTTCTGATAGCTTGTCTTTTTGTTGGTCATAAATTTTTTGAGCTTCTTTGTTAGTTTCATAGTTTCGGTATTCAGAAAGCTCTTCCATATAAGCCAAAATCTTATTTGCTTGTTGTTGTAGCTCTACCTTATTCATTAGGGTTTTCACCTCCAGATTGCTCTTCTACAACTCCCATATTTGGAATTGTTAGTTCGCCAGTTTCAGAGTCTTTTAATACTGAGCCAAGCGACATAACAAAATAATCTTTATCAACTGGTTTCATATCTAATTTGTGTCTAGCTTCATTGAATGAATAAAGACCATCTTTCAATCCTTTAGAAACTGTTTCAACTTTCTCTTTTTCAGTAGTTCTAAGGATTTCAGAAGTATCGAACCTAAAATAAAAACCCATGATTTTTTCATCATGAGTTAAGAGATTTTTACTAATAGCGCTTTCAATTGAAGTGATAATCGGCCCAAGACAATGTTGCATATACTGAATGTTGTTCATCTGCAACGAATTGTATTTATTTGCAGAACGGTTTATCATACTCTCTGGAATATTAAATACTCTAGCGATCTCCGAGATAATTTGCTTTTGACTATCAACCATTTGAAGCTCGTCTGGTTTCAATGATAATGGGTTAAATTCAAGACCTTCTTCCAAAATAACGGTCTTTCCAGCAGCTTTACTTCCACCATATAAAGATTGCCAAGACTCTCTTAATCTTGTAATAGCATTCTCTGTTAATCGAGAAGTAGCTTGAAGAATTCCAGTTGGTAGGGCACCATTTTCCATAACTGATTTGTTATAAGATTGCTGATTAATTGCAGTTTGAAATAATTCCCCTGCATCCACCAACAAACCATTTGAACCACTATCAATAACAATTACTTCGTGTTCATCAAGCGTAATTGTAGATAGACCTTCATAAATAAATTCTTTTTTGGCTACTGTGATTGAGTCTTCTGTATAAAGTTCTTCACGAACATTCTTAGCTGGAAGATGATATAATTTATCATTTTTATTCAGAAGAAAAGCTTTCCCACGTAATAAATAATCTTGAACAATTTTCTTTTTAATAACTTGTGCAGTATCATAATCATTTGCATCATTATTCAAAATTGTCGTTCTAAGGTCATTAAGCTTGTGAATTGATTTATCATCATCTTCTGAATAAAGATATAGGTAACTGTGCAATTGAGCTTGTAATCAGCTCTATGGAGCTTTTTACAGCACTAATAGTTAATGCATGGTCTTCTGTAATTTTTGGAGCTGGTCTTGATACTAAAAATGAAGTTGAAAAATAATCTTTTTCAGTAACTTTGCTAGTTCCCCATCTAAATTGATTTGCCATTGTATTCTTCCTTTCTATATATTTGATTTGCTTAATTAAGCAATTAAAGACAAAATAAAAAAGCCATACCCGAAGGCATGACTTAATTATGTATTTACTAAAAAATATTCTTATGTAAGAAGAGGGCGAATTGGCATAGGAGTAACCAACTCGCCAGAGACATGCAATAGCATGAATTCAAAAGCTTACGTAAACCTTCAAAAGAAAAATCATACACTCAACTACTAAAGAGGGAAAAAATTAATGATTGAAAGATAAAGGTGAATTTGGAGGACTCACCTCTCTCATAATATAATGTAACTGAACAACCTGCAGAACTGCTTATTTAAGCAATTTTTTTGAAAAAAATTATAACTTTTTCGATCTGATGAAATCTTTGTATTCTTTAACTGTAACAAAGTAATATTTATCCTTATATAACTTTTGTTCTTTGATATATTCATAAACTAGCCTTCTACTAAACCCTTTTTTAAAAGGTGAATTACTCTTTAACCAATAACCAACTTCATATTTTGCTTCAACCCAATCAATAATATTAAAGTTGCTATCAAGGATATAAACTGCTTGACTATGGTTATACGGAACTTCTAATATCCCATATGTTCTTAGCCCATCACACTCATTCCAACTGATCCATCTAGGATTATTTTTATTGTGCTCAGTCTTCATCTTTCTTGTTAGTTGGATTTGTGCAAACTGTCTTTTAATTTCTTCTGTAACTGGATGGTCATAAGGATATTCGAATGCTTGTATTTCTGTTTCACCAGATAATTTCCTTTCTGACATTCTAGTTTCCTCCTGAAACTTGTTTTTTGAATTCTTCAACTTGAACTGGTTTACAAATGTAATATTGTTTTGTTATTGGCCTACCTAAACGAAATGAGTTATTAGCTGTTTGTCTGCTGACGCCGATAGATTTTGCTGCATCTTCTTGGGAATTATGACGACTAATAATATTAAAATTTAAATCATATACAATCCATTGTTTGTTTAGCCTTCTCATTTCAGTTCTTATTTCTCGCCTATCAATCTCTTTTTTTGAAAGTTTTTGTTTATCCCTTAATCCTGTTTTCCAAGAGTGTTGATGGTTATATTTTGGAGTAACAATTTCTAAATTTGATACATAATTATATTTTTTCCGACCGTTTTTATGGTTAACTTCCAGTCCATCAATCGGACCAATAAATGCTTCAGCTACAAGCCTATGAACATAATAACCATGAGTGGCAAGGTAGCGATTTCCTTCATGCCCACCAGTATATGAAAACGCATGAATGAGATTAAATTTTCCTTCTTTACGATTAAATACTTTTATTCTTCCTTCGTTACTAACTTCAAAAGTAACAGAAGGCTTTTTGATAACTTTCCATTGTTCCATATCAATTCCTCCAGATAAATTTGTTGTGCTTATCACAATACAATTCTATCCAGCGTATTTAAAACGTAAATTAAATTTACTAACTATTTTTAGAATACTTAAGATGATAGATTTATATTTATTATATTAGGCTCAATCGACAAGCGATTGAACCTTGTTCGTGACTAACGTCACTCACATTAAGAAATTTAAAATTGATATTATTGAATTGAATTGTTATTAGAAGAGTTATTTCGAAGATTGTTTTTAGAAGATTATATAGCCTATATACACCAAAAGTTGCCGACAACGGAAATTAAATGTAGCACTATCTTTTGGCCTCACTACAACCAATTATTAAAATAATTGTATCTCCCCCAAGTTGTTTTTTATTTAAGTGAGAAGGACTGTCAGAAAAAACTCACTCTCGAAGATATTTAAATAGATAAATATCAACTGCTGATTTCATTCCATCTTGCGTCGGCTCAGCTCACCTTGGAGTTTTTTCTGGTAAAACTCTCAGCTTCAAAAACCGTTATATTCAGATTACATAGCTATTCTATCCGGTAAAATCAAAGTGTAAATGAAAATTGAAACTTTTTCCTGTTTTTTATTTATTGGGACAAATATTCAAACATCAAATAACGATTTTATGATAAAAAAATGACCGAGCATTAAATTGCCCGATCTTTAAAATACAATATTTTCAAGAGTTACTTCATCAATGTTTTTTCTATGGCAATCATAATCTAATATAATTTGTTCAAGGTCTCGTTGTTCTTGTTCCCGTTTTTTCTCTAGCTTCGCCTGAAACCGTTCTTCCAAAACTTTATTTAGGTCGTTAGTAGTTACAAGTTTTACTTCATTATTCTTTGAATTAAGTTCTTTCTTAAATAGTCGTTTTATCATCGTCCTGCAATAATACCAATTTTTATCAGTCGGTTTCTTATACTTTACACTCTTGTCGTATCGATAGGATAAGGCGATCAACTCTTCAATACTGCCAATTTGAGTTTCATAAATAAGTTCTTCCATAGTATTGTAATCATACACAGAGATTTGAATAGTAGTTGTTTTTGTCATTTATAATTCCCCCACAATTTGTTTTAATTTATGGAGTTATTATATGGTCTCTGCTAAAAGTGTAAATCAAATTATTCTTCCAATTTATAGTAGTAGTCAAAACCTTGTTCTTCTGCTTCACCTTCTGTTTTCATATCAAACTGCCAATACATAGCACCGAATAATTTCTTTAGTGTTTCTTTATCTAAACCAATTTCTTTTGCAGCTAACATCATATATCCTATTGCTTGTCTATTAGTCATTCTATTTTCCCCTCTCATTTAAAAGGCCATAAATTGAGCCATATGGATAACAATGATGAGATAATATAAATAATCTCATCACAAAATTCCATTACGAGCTGTCCTAGAGCCATATATGACTATTCTATTTAATTATTAATATGGTAACTCATCTTCATCATCACTATTTAACCAATCAAAATACGGTAGGTCCGAATTCTTTAACCGCTCTCTCATTCTTTCATAAGGATTGATTTCACCTTTTCGAACTTTGCTTTTGTAAAGTGTATTATCAAGGCAAGTTCTCAGATAACCACCGAAGTTTTCAATTTCATCTATGTTCTGCATTACTTCATCAATAACTCGTAAACAAACTTCTTTGCTTAGACCTTTTATTCGATATTCATTGGTTAATTTATGAATTATTTCATCTTTGTTAACTGTTTCCTTGTTAACAAGATTATTTTTATTGTTATCTTTATATTGTTCTTTTTTATTATTTATTTTTAGTAGGACATTTTGTTCAGGCATGCTTTGCTCTTTTGTCAATCCTTGGGTTGACATTTTGTCACTCCTAGAAATGACATTTTGTTCATCTGGTATAGAGCTAGTAGGGGGTCTATCAGTTCCCAGGTCTGACATTTTGTCAGTCCTTGATGTTTCAATTAAATTTTTAGTTAATTTATCGGTTATGTGAAAATATTTTCTCGAAGGCATTCCCATAACTTTAGTTTCAATGTAACCAGTTTCTTCTAATTCTTTTATTGCTTTTCGTTGCTGTCGATAAGTAATTGAGGTTTCCTCTTGGATAGTTTCACTTGTTAAAAAGAAATATTCTTTACTCCCAATTCGAGTCAACATATCTTTGCTATCGAAACTTTCATAGCTTGAACACAGTTGACCGAAAACTATTGCCGAATTTGCTGTAACTTCACGAGCTAACTCTTTGTTATACATCACAAATCCGTTACCACTTAGCAATGATGTTAATTTCATGTGCATTCTCCTTTTGACACAACAAAAGAAGACATGCTAACATTAATTAGCAGAGGTCTAACTTCTGTTGGTATTTGATTTTGAGAGTGGAAAGGGTCCTAATCTTCGCCACTCTCTTTATTTATTATATATAGCGAACACATATTCGTAAAACTAAAGTTTCAATCCCTTTAAAGCACCATACTGTTTATGCTTTTGTTCAATATCTGGACCCCAGAGATTTACATATCTTTTAGTAATAGTCATATCACTGTGACCAAGAATAGTCATTAGAGTAAAAGCATCTACACCAGCCATAATCATACGCTTAGCCATTGTATGCCTAAATGTATGCGGACTGACCCTCTTATTGATATTTGCCTTTTTACCGTACTTTGTAAATTGAGTTTGAATGCTGTGTGGCTTTAACTCATTGTTATCATGATTGATGAACAATCTTTTCGTCTTAACATCTCCCCGAATTGCTATGTATCTTCTTAATTGTTCTTGTGTAATTTCTGACAAGTAAACCGTTCTTTCGAATAGGTTTTTCGTTCTTCTAATTATTATTTTGTTCTCCCTAATATCTTCAACATCAATTCCAACTAGTTCAGAAAGTCTTACTCCAGTATCAAGGAAAACAAGCAATATTACTTCATCACGAAAAGAAACAAATGATTTCTGTTTCCTAATGGTTTTTATTAGTCGTTCTATTTCTTTATTATCTAATGTTTCAATAGCCTTCTGTCTGTCTCTTAGCAGCTTAATATTTTTCATTGGATTTGTTTCGATAAGCTTATTTTTATGAAGGTAATTGTAAAAAGATCGAAGTGCTCGTAAACGGGTGTTTATGGTTGTCACTTTCATAAGCTTTTTACTTTGAAGGATTAGTTCTTCAATGTCTCTTTGCTGACATTCAACTAATTGTTTGGTGATAAATTTCTTTGCACCATGAAATTCATTTTTATAATATTCAACTGTGGCTGGTCTTAAATTCTTTAGATAGCAGTTTCTAAAAAACTTTTCAAATGCTTCGTCATCATTGATCGTTTTCTTAATAATTTTTAATTCTTCTTCTGTTAATTCTTTACGTCTTTTCACAACAAATAACCTCCTAGTGCACACGATTCGAGGCACACGATTTTCACTTATTTTTGTCGTGTTATACGCAAATAAAAAAAGACCCCAACATTGTCGTTGAAGTCTTGGTATTACTAGGTTTATAAATACCGGTGGTCGGGGTCGAACCGACACTCCAGAAGGAACACGATTTTGAGTCGTGCGCGTCTGCCAATTCCGCCACACCGGCATGTTATGGAGGCGGTAACCGGATTTGAACCGGTGATAAAGGTTTTGCAGACCTCTGCCTTACCACTTGGCTATACCGCCATATATGCGAATGGAGCGGAAGACGGGATTCGAACCCGCGACCCCCACCTTGGCAAGGTGGTGTTCTACCACTGAACTACTTCCGCAAAAAATGGCTGGGCTAGCTGGATTCGAACCAGCGCATGACGGTACCAAAAACCGTTGCCTTACCGCTTGGCTATAGCCCAACAATGTATCATTTAAAAAAGGGGCGACCGGTGGGAATCGAACCCACGCGTGCCGGAACCACAATCCGGTGCGTTAACCACTTCGCCACGATCGCCATGTAGAACAGGGGCAGTAGGAATCGAACCCACACCGGAGGTTTTGGAGACCTCTGTTCTACCGTTAAACTATGCCCCTAAAAGAAAGAAATTAAAATGGTGGAGGGAGTAGGACTCGAACCTACGAACCCGATGGGAGCGGATTTACAGTCCGCCGCGTTTGGCCAACTTCGCTATCCCTCCACATAAAAAGTGGTGGCTCGGGACGGAATCGAACCGCCGACACACGGATTTTCAGTCCGTTGCTCTACCGACTGAGCTACCGAGCCATAAGTTATGATATGAAATAACAAACATTTTGCTATGTAAGTGGCGGTCCGGACGGGACTCGAACCCGCGACCTCCTGCGTGACAGGCAGGCATTCTAACCAACTGAACTACCGGACCATATAAGGAAAAATGATTGGTTGCACCCTTCCGGGCACTACTGATTTTATCCTTGCTAAGAAGTTAATCGACGCAGTTAGGATAAATAATTTGGTTGCGGGGGCAGGATTTGAACCTACGACCTTCGGGTTATGAGCCCGACGAGCTACCAGACTGCTCCACCCCGCGATGATAAAAAGTATTTAATATTGTTCATGAGCAATGTTTGGATTTAAACCAAATGTTCGAACCCCTGCATCTTCAAGCCTATTCGAAGATGATTAATGCTTCGGGGTTACTCGCAGTTTATTCGGTGGAAGTTTTGCTCGTTGCTCCACCCCGCGATGATAAAAGTATTTAATATTGTTCATTATATTCTATCACTTGCGTGATAGAAATGGTGGAGGATGCAGGGCTCGAACCTGCGACCCCCTGCTTGTAAGGCAGGTGCTCTCCCAGCTGAGCTAATCCTCCGCAGCACAGGATGTGCAAGTGCATGTGTTGCAACAGGACGTTGCGTACTTAACATGCCTTCCTTTATCCTTCTAGCTTTGAACTGGGTTCTATCTATTAATGGTGACCCGTACGGGATTCGAACCCGTGTTACCGCCGTGAAAGGGCGGTGTCTTAACCACTTGACCAACGGGCCATAAGTACATGAGCTATGTAGATGGCGGAGAGCGAGGGATTCGAACCCTCGAAACCGCGGTTAGCGGTTTACACGATTTCCAATCGTGCTCCTTCGGCCAGCTCGGACAGCTCTCCATATGGCTCCACAGGTAGGATTCGAACCTACGACCGATCGGTTAACAGCCGATTGCTCTACCACTGAGCTACTGTGGAATGGATGATATAAGCCTAGCGACGTCCTACTCTCGCAGGGGCAATGCCCCAACTACCATGGGCGCTGAAGAGCTTAACTTCTGTGTTCGGCATGGGAACAGGTGTGACCTCTTCGCTATCATCACTAGACCTTAAAACTATCTGGTTGGAGCCCTGCATCTACTAGCTTAATCAAGATGTAGAATGCTTCGGGGTTACTCGAAGTCTATTCGGTGGAAGCTTTGCTCGTCGCTATTACCACTAGACCTTAAAACTCCGATTGGAATATTTTTTAGTGACAACAAATATTATATCTGTTTTCACGAAAAAATCAATAGTTTATAGGGAGAAACTCTTAAAAGTTATACCCTAAAAACTAGATAAGAGATAGACAATCAAAAGATGTTAGTTAAGTCCTCGATCGATTAGTATTCGTCAGCTACACATGTCACCATGCTTCCACCTCGAACCTATCAACCTCATCGTCTCTGAGGGATCTTACTCATTTGAAATGATGGGAAGTCTCATCTTGAGGGGGGCTTCATGCTTAGATGCTTTCAGCACTTATCCCTTCCACACGTAGCTACCCAGCTATGCTCCTGGCGGAACAACTGGTGCACCAGCGGTGTGTCCATCCCGGTCCTCTCGTACTAAGGACAGCTCCTCTCAAACTTCCAACGCCCACGACGGATAGGGACCGAACTGTCTCACGACGTTCTGAACCCAGCTCGCGTACCGCTTTAATGGGCGAACAGCCCAACCCTTGGGACCGACTACAGCCCCAGGATGCGATGAGCCGACATCGAGGTGCCAAACCTCCCCGTCGATGTGGACTCTTGGGGAGATAAGCCTGTTATCCCCGGGGTAGCTTTTATCCGTTGAGCGATGGCCCTTCCATGCGGAACCACCGGATCACTAAGCCCGACTTTCGTCCCTGCTCGACTTGTAGGTCTCGCAGTCAAGCTCCCTTCTGCCTTTACACTCTTCGAATGATTTCCAACCATTCTGAGGGAACCTTTGGGCGCCTCCGTTACTCTTTGGGAGGCGACCGCCCCAGTCAAACTGCCCACCTGACACTGTCTCCGAACCGGATCACGGTCCTGGGTTAGAAGGTCCGTACAGCCAGGGTGGTATCCCACCAGCGCCTCCACCGAAGCTAGCGCTCCGGTTTCTCAGGCTCCCACCTATCCTGTACAAGCTGTACCAACATTCAATATCAGGCTACAGTAAAGCTCCACGGGTCTTTCCGTCCTGTCGCGGGTAATGCGCATCTTCACGCATAGTATAATTTCACCGGGTCTCCGTTGAGACAGTGCCCAAGTCGTTGCACCTTTCGTGCGGGTCGGAACTTACCCGACAAGGAATTTCGCTACCTTAGGACCGTTATAGTTACGGCCGCCGTTTACTGGGGCTTCGGTTCAACGCTTCGCCGAAGCTAACGCATCCCCTTAACCTTCCAGCACCGGGCAGGTGTCAGCCCCTATACTTCGCCTTTCGGCTTCGCAGAGACCTGTGTTTTTGCTAAACAGTCGCTTGGGCCTTTTCACTGCGGCTTCTCATGCAAGAAGCACCCCTTCTCCCGAAGTTACGGGGTCATTTTGCCGAGTTCCTTAACGAGAGTTCTCCCGATCACCTTAGGATTCTCTCCTCGCCTACCTGTGTCGGTTTGCGGTACAGGCACCTCTTTCCTCACTAGAGGCTTTTCTTGGCAGTGTGAAATCAGGAACTTCGGTACTATATTTCCCTCCCCATCACAGCTTGTGATTGCCAGACGGATTTGCCTATCTGACTCACTCACTGCTTGGACGCGCTCATCCAGCGGCGCGCTTTCCCTATCCTACTGCGTCCCCCCGTCGTTCAAACGGAAAGGAGGTGGTACAGGAATATCAACCTGTTGTCCATCGCCTACGCCTTTCGGCCTCGGCTTAGGTCCTGACTAACCCTGAGCGGACGAGCCTTCCTCAGGAAACCTTAGGCATTCGGTGAAGAAGATTCTCACTTCTTTTTCGCTACTCATACCGGCATTCTCACTTCTAAGCGCTCCACCAGTCCTTACGGTCTGACTTCGCTGCACTTAGAACGCTCTCCTACCATTGTTCGTAAGAACAATCCACAGCTTCGGTGATACGTTTAGCCCCGGTACATTTTCGGCGCAGAGTCACTCGACCAGTGAGCTATTACGCACTCTTTAAATGGTGGCTGCTTCTAAGCCAACATCCTGGTTGTCTAAGCAACTCCACATCCTTTTCCACTTAACGTATACTTGGGGACCTTAGCTGGTGGTCTGGGCTGTTTCCCTTTCGACTATGAACCTTATCACCCATAGTCTGACTCCCAAGATAAAGTAGCTGGCATTCGGAGTTTGACTGAATTCGGTAACCCGATGAGGGCCCCTAGTCCAATCAGTGCTCTACCTCCAGTACTCATTTCTTGAGGCTAGCCCTAAAGCTATTTCGGAGAGAACCAGCTATCTCCGTGTTCGATTGGCATTTCACCCCTACCCACACCTCATCCCCGCACTTTTCAACGTGCGTGGGTTCGGGCCTCCAGTCAGTGTTACCTGACCTTCACCCTGGACATGGGTAGATCACACGGTTTCGGGTCTACGACCCCTTACTACAACGCCCTATTCAGACTCGCTTTCGCTGCGGCTCCGTCTATACGACTTAACCTTGCAAGAGATCGTAACTCGCCGGTCCAT
Source organism: Radiobacillus deserti (assembly GCF_007301515.1). Lineage (GTDB taxonomy): Bacteria > Bacillota > Bacilli > Bacillales > Amphibacillaceae > Radiobacillus > Radiobacillus deserti. The sequence continues at coordinate 754,635 of NZ_CP041666.1, read as the reverse complement.
TCTACAAAAGGTACGCCGTCACCCGTTAATGGGCTCCGACTACTTGTAGGCACACGGTTTCAGGTTCTCTTTCACTCCCCTCCCGGGGTGCTTTTCACCTTTCCCTCACGGTACTGGTTCACTATCGGTCACTAGGGAGTATTTAGCCTTGGGAGATGGTCCTCCCGGATTCCGACGGAATTTCACGTGTTCCGCCGTACTCAGGATCCACTCTGGAGGAAACAGTCTTTCGATTACAGGGCTCTTACCTTCTTCGGCTGATCGTTCCAGATCGATTCGTCTACACTATTTCTTTGTAACTCCGTATAGAGTGTCCTACAACCCCAGAAAGCAAGCTTTCTGGTTTGGGCTGTTTCCGTTTCGCTCGCCGCTACTCAGGAAATCGCATTTGCTTTCTCTTCCTCTGGGTACTAAGATGTTTCAGTTCCCCAGGTCTGCCTCCTATATCCTATGGATTCAAATATAGGTACTACTCCATTACGAGCAGTGGGTTTCCCCATTCGGAAATTCCCGGATCAACGCCTACGTACGGCTCCCCGAGACATATCGGTGTTCGTCCCGTCCTTCTTCGGCTCCTAGTGCCAAGGCATCCACCGTGCGCCCTTCTTCACTTAACTAATAGTCTGTGAAAAGACGTGGTCTTTACTAAAATTGATGTCTTGTTTACTCTTATCTAGTTTTCAAGGTACAACTTCCACATGACGTGGTGACTTCTGTGTTGTCACAGGACGTGACGGTTTTAACAGAAGTTCATTAAAGGGTTTTAATCCCTCAAAACTGAACCAAACAACCAAGTATGTCTCTCTGACCAGCTCCGAAGAGCTGGTTTCCGTTATCTTTCCTTAGAAAGGAGGTGATCCAGCCGCACCTTCCGATACGGCTACCTTGTTACGACTTCACCCCAATCATTGGCCCCACCTTCGGCGGCTGGCTCCTAAAAGGTTACCTCACCGACTTCGGGTGTTGCCAACTCTCGTGGTGTGACGGGCGGTGTGTACAAGGCCCGGGAACGTATTCACCGCGGCATGCTGATCCGCGATTACTAGCGATTCCGGCTTCATGTAGGCGAGTTGCAGCCTACAATCCGAACTGAGAATGGTTTTATGGGATTTGCTTCACCTCGCGGCTTCGCTGCCCTTTGTACCATCCATTGTAGCACGTGTGTAGCCCAGGTCATAAGGGGCATGATGATTTGACGTCATCCCCACCTTCCTCCGGTTTGTCACCGGCAGTCACCTTAGAGTGCCCAACTAAATGCTGGCAACTAAGCTCAAGGGTTGCGCTCGTTGCGGGACTTAACCCAACATCTCACGACACGAGCTGACGACAACCATGCACCACCTGTCACTCTGTCCCCGAAGGGAACGCCCTATCTCTAGGGTTGTCAGAGGATGTCAAGACCTGGTAAGGTTCTTCGCGTTGCTTCGAATTAAACCACATGCTCCACCGCTTGTGCGGGCCCCCGTCAATTCTTTTGAGTTTCAGCCTTGCGGCCGTACTCCCCAGGCGGAGTGCTTAATGCGTTAACTTCAGCACTAAGGGGCGGAAACCCCCTAACACCTAGCACTCATCGTTTACGGCGTGGACTACCAGGGTATCTAATCCTGTTCGCTCCCCACGCTTTCGCGCCTCAGCGTCAGTTACAGACCAGAGAGCCTTCGCCACTGGTGTTCCTCCACATCTCTACGCATTTCACCGCTACACGTGGAATTCCACTCTCCTCTTCTGCACTCAAGTTCCCCAGTTTCCAATGACCCTCCACGGTTAAGCCGTGGGCTTTCACATCAGACTTAAGGAACCGCCTGCGCGCGCTTTACGCCCAATAATTCCGGACAACGCTTGCCCCCTACGTATTACCGCGGCTGCTGGCACGTAGTTAGCCGGGGCTTTCTCGTTAGGTACCGTCAAGGTACAAGCAGTTACTCTTGTACGTGTTCTTCCCTAACAACAGAACTTTACGATCCGAAAACCTTCATCGTTCACGCGGCGTTGCTCCGTCAGACTTTCGTCCATTGCGGAAGATTCCCTACTGCTGCCTCCCGTAGGAGTCTGGGCCGTGTCTCAGTCCCAGTGTGGCCGATCACCCTCTCAGGTCGGCTACGCATCGTTGCCTTGGTAGGCCGTTACCCTACCAACTAGCTAATGCGCCGCGGGTCCATCTATAAGTGACAGCAAAAGCCGCCTTTCAACTTTCTCCCATGCAGGAAAAAGTGTTATCCGGTATTAGCCCCGGTTTCCCGGAGTTATCCCAGTCTCATAGGCAGGTTACCCACGTGTTACTCACCCGTCCGCCGCTCGTTCCACTATCGTCACCCCGAAGGGGTCAGATAGCTTCCCGCGCTCGACTTGCATGTATTAGGCACGCCGCCAGCGTTCGTCCTGAGCCAAGATCAAACTCTCCAATAGATGACGCACACGGATGTGCTCATGCAGCTGTTGCGACAGGACGTCGCGAACTTAAGCTGTCTCATTGGTGTTTGCTTGCTCAATAATAAAGCTAGCTAAAATCTTACTTAACATACTGGTTGTTTTGTTCAGTTTTCAAGGATCAAAATTATGTTCACCTTTCAAAATGGCGACTCAATTAATATATCATGTCGCGTCATCGAAGTCAACATCTTTTTTGATGATGTTTTTCCCATCAAAGTGTCTTTCCTCTCAAGCGACGCTTATTAATATATCATGTTCCAAAATCGAAAGTCAATAACTTTTTTAAATCATTTTCTCTTTCGTTTTCACCAGAGGCTCATTGCGCCTGGATAGTTATCCTATCACAGAATGAATAGGAAGGTAAAGAGTTAAATCATTCCATTATGAGCAGATAAGAAAAAGAGTGAAGCCTAACGCTCACCCTTTTATCGTATGAAGCTATTTAGATGATGTGACGGATTCCTTTACTTCTTTACGTAGTATTTCCGTTGGAAGATGTCTCGTCCTTTTGTTTCTTCTAATTCTACTGCAAGAATACCTTTTTCCGTTAAGTAAGCAACCTTTGAACTTAAGTCAAGGGCATACGGCTCGAGATCTGGGTGTACTTTTAATTCTCCGAACGACCATGCTTCTTCTTTCGTAGCCATTACATCCAACAGATGCTTTGCACATGTTCTTGCTCTGGAGCTCGTTGCTACTTCTACCGCTAACAGCATAAGCTCGACTTTTTTATTCGTTTCTTCGTCGCTCTTAATCAATTCTTCATATAACTTGTATGCTTCCGAATCAATTCGCTTTACTTGGTTCCAGACCGTAACTTCTGGGTGATAGCCTTTTTCAATAATGGCTAGACGCGCTAAATAATGAAGAGAACGTAGCACTCGGCTATACGCGTCTAAGTATTGCTCCGTTTGGAATAAGTCTTTTGCTTCACTATAGCTTCTCGTAAGCTTAGCAAACTCCAGCGCCATTTTTAATTCTCGTTGCTCGTGCGGAAATTGGCTCAATTCTTCTTTTAAATTCGCTACATATTCATTTCGATCAAATACCGTGACACCACTCATAATCCATTCCACCGCATTACGGTATGTACTTGTTTGGATCCATTCTTTCAACAAATCTTCATCGACCACGTGCATCGCAGCTGTCTTCCCATCAAATTCGTAGTGCTTCACGAACCATTTTTGTTCAGGGTCTTGGACAATAACTAACAGGATAACATCAAAGTTATCGGTTACCGGACTAACTGGTTTATTCTTTTCAATCAGCAGTACCCCTAATGTGTTCGCTTGGCTTGCTCGCTTTTGATAAATGGGTCTTAGTAAATCTTCCATGATACATCCCCCAATAATTAGATAAAATCTAAATTCTATAAAATCATGCGAATTCCTTTTTCTATCCGGAAATTTTTCTCGATTCTTTCTTCCATTGTGTAACAGTTTGGACAAGATTATAATGATGGTATTGTGCTATACTTCTTTATGGAAGAAACAAGGAGGGTTTCCGGTGGCATTACAATATACTAACAAAATAAACAGAATACGTACATTCGCCTTAAGCCTTATTTTTATCGGATTCGGGATTATGTATATCGGACTGTTAGTGAAACAAGTGGCATGGCTTATGCTGTTATTCTTCATATTAGGATTATTATCGATTGTCTTCAGTACCGTTGTGTACTTTTGGATAGGGATGCTGTCGACAAGGGCCGTCCAAATCATCTGTCCATCTTGCGAAAAGCCAACGAAGATGCTTGGTCGAGTGGATGCCTGCATGCATTGTAAACAGCCATTAACCATGGATAAAGATTTAGAAGGTAAAGAGTTTGATGAGAAATACAACTCGAAAAAATATAAAAAGGCAAATCAGAAATAAGAATCTGTCCACGCGTGGACAGATTCTTTTATTCCTTTCTATTATGTATCCAAATGGTATATATAAAAGCCTCTCTATCCTATCCGGACAAAGAGGCTCTCGCACATACTATTAATGCTTCACTAAAGACTTTTCCTTACAATCAGCGCACGTACCATAAATCTCCATTCGGTGGTCTCTAACATCAAAGCCAGTTACCTTTTCCGCTAATGACTCTACTTCATCCAAGCTCGGATAATGGAAATCAACAATCTTGCCGCACTCATCACAAATAATATGATAGTGATCACTCGTATTACAATCAAATCGGCTAGAGGAATCCCCATAGGTTAATTCTCTTACTAGGCCAATTTCACGAAAAACGCGCAAGTTGTTATACACGGTTGCAACACTCATGTTCGGAAATTTTCCTTCTAATGCTTTGTAAATATCGTCTGCTGTTGGATGGATTTTAGCGTTCAAGAGATATTCAAGAACCGCATGACGCTGAGGTGTGATTCTGACTCCTGAATTCTTCAATCTGTCCACTGCCTCTTGTAGTTTTATTTCAGACATCGTCATGCACCTCACTTTCAATAACAGATTATTTTTTCAGTTACCTAATTAATTGATTACGTAATCATAATTGACATTCGTTACTATATTTGGTTTTTTTATACACTGGTCGGATTATTAGTTTGTAATTCTTACAATTAGTGTAACCGCTTAGTAAACATTCTGTCAATAAAAGTATATTAATTACCATTAGGAAATATACTTAATCCACCTCTAAGGGTAGCTCGGTTCCACCTGTTTTCACGTTTACATAGCGGGCTGCGACAAATAAAAAATCCGATAAACGATTTAAATAAGCAATGGCCAGGCTATGCTTTTCTTCCTCGCCAATGGCGACTGCACAGCGTTCCGCTCTTCGTACTATCGTTCTTGCCGTGTGTAACGTCGTCGAGGCTAACGTACCAGATGGCAGGATAAAGTTTTTTAATTCTGGTAAGGAAGCATCCCATGCATCGATTTGCTGCTCAAGCTCCTCGACGTGCGTTTGTGTTAGCTTCCACAACACTTCTTTATTCGAAGGTGTTGCTAACTCCGAGCCAACATGAAATAAAATTGTTTGCACTCGCTGCAATGCTTTTATGAATTTACACTTTCCATCAAAATCCACTGCTTGCATATGACTTACTGCAACTCCAATTATGGAGTTCGCTTCATCACATGTGCCGTAGGCTTCCACGCGAATATCATGCTTTGCTACTCGTTTTCCATATAGGAGTGAAGTCGTACCCTTATCGCCCGAACGCGTATAGATTCTCACACTTAATACCCCCGATCTGGATCTATTTCATTTTCGTATGTACCTTTACCGTCCAGATATACGTTTAAATTGTGTTTGAAAATAGCTATGGCTCTCGGCAAGTAATGTACCGATTTCCCAGAAAGATGTGGAGTGATTGTTACATTTGGTTGGTCCCATAATGGATGATTTGTTGGCAAAGGCTCCGGATCGGTTACATCTAAAACCGCATGAGCAATTTGGTCAGTCTTCAACGCCTCCAATAACACCTCGCTTCGGACAGCATCACCACGCCCCATATTTAAAAAGATGGCTGATTCCTTCATGTGCTGAAAATGTTCTGTTTGATAAAAATAGTGCGTCTCTTGCGTACTAGGCAAAATTGAAACAACAAAGTCCGCTTCTGGTAATGCTTTATGAATCTCGGTAGAGGGATACACCTCATCAAAATATTCCTTTGCCTGTCCGCTTCTAGATATCCCAATCGTTTTCATTCGAAACGCTTTTGCTAGTCTAGCCAGCTCTTGTCCAATTGCCCCAGATCCGACTATCGTCATCGTACTTCCACTTATCTCGGTCATGTTCACGCGACGATCCCACACATGGTTCCTTTGATTTTCTATTAATGTCTTTGCTTGGCGATTCACTTGTAACAGCATGGAGATCGCATACTCTGCCATCGGGATTTGATGGATACCACGAGAATTCGTTACGAGAATGTTTCTTTCTTTTATACACGGAAATGGCATTTCATCCATTCCTGCTGATAACACCATAATCCATTTTAGTGCTGTTGCTTGGTCGATGAGTTCTTCATTCAAATCTTCACCATACGTTAATAAAATTTCTGCGTCTTTCAGGTATGGGAGTGCTTCTTCCATTTTGGAGTGAAAATGAAAGGTCATACGAGGATACGTATGGAGTAGTTCTTCCTTAATTTGCTCTGGTAATTTGGCCGTTGATAGGATGTTCATGTCCGTTCTCCTTCCCAGTTTGTACTACTTCTATATTACTCGTTTTAGAGCATGATAAAAAGCACAAGGAACTGGTCCTTGTGCCTGTCAAAAAGGGAGGTTCTTAAAACTGGTATTGAGTCGGGGTCATACTATAAGATATGCCCCTTCCCCGCTCTTGTATAGAAGCAATGCCTACTTATTTCAAATTAGATGGATTTAGGCCTTTTAATTCATCGATTACAAACAAGCCGTCTTTTCGAATTAAGACATCATCGAAATAAATCTCTCCACCACCATATTCCGGACGCTGAATTAACACCATATCCCAGTGGACAGAGGATTCGTTTCCGTTTGGTGCTTCATCATATGCTTCCCCTGGGGTGAAGTGAAGGCTACCAGTAATTTTCTCATCAAATAAGATATCTCCCATCGGTTCTGTGATTAATGGGTTTAAACCTAGCGCGAACTCCCCGATATAACGAGCTCCTTCGTCCGTGTCGAGAATTTCGTTAAGCTTTTCTGTATTGTTTGCAGTCGCTTTTACGATTTTCCCATTTTCAAACGTAAGCGACACATCATGGAACGTGAAGCCTTGGTAAGGACAAGGTGTATTATATGTAATCGTTCCATTTACACTATCTTTTACCGGAGCGGTGTACACTTCTCCGTCTGGAATGTTCCGTGCTCCCGCACACATGACAGCAGGAATATCTTTAATGGAGAAAGTTAAATCGGTTCCTTCTGCTGTGATTCGCACTTTGTCGGTTTTATCCATTAATTCCTTTAACGGCCGTTGTGCTTCTTCCATTTTCTTATAATCAACCGTACATACATCAATCAAGTAATCAAAGTACGTATCGTAGCTCATCTTCGCTTTTTGAGCAGCAGCTTGAGTTGGATAGTTGAGCAATACCCATTTTTTCTGGTCAATCAAATAATCATGGGATTCTTTCAAATGCTTCTGCCCTACTTGCCATACGGAGGCTGGAACTTCACTCATTTCCGCATCGTTTTCTTCTCCAACAATTTGGATGAAGGCATCTAAGTCTTTATATCTCTCCACGTTCCATTTGTTTTGTAAGATAAATCTCTCTTCCGGCGCACTCTGTACTTGTAATCGGTGAATCTCCGCATCACTAAGTTCTACATACGGAATCCCTTTTGCTTCATAAATTGCGTTAATTAATTCTTTAATAAGTGGTTTGGAATTTACCGTCCCAACAATGTGTACTTTTTCTCCTTCTTGAACCGTAATAGAATGATTCACTAATACCTTTGCTAACTTCGCTAAACGCGGATCCTTCACTCCAAATTCCTCCCTTTCTTTATGTATATACTTGTTTTCGGGGAGACTATCATGTTTTCCTGTTTGTATCCGAAATTTCAGTCTGGAGGCGGAGTACTTATTCCGTACCATTCAAAGTCTTAGCATCCTTTACCTTTAAAAAAATGACATTATGAAGACCATAAAAAAAGACCGGACATACGTCCGGTCTCCCGCTTAAGCAGTTGGTTCTCTTCGCTCTAATAATAATTGATTTAATACATTATGAAGACGCTCTTTCTCAGCCGAATAGAGATCCACAAATTGCGAGCCATAACGAATAAAATTATTTTCAGTACCGTTTAGTACTTCTTTTCTCAGAATCTCTGCTTTTAATGCGAAATATTCTCCTTTAATAGAGAATCGAATTTCAATTAAGATGTCCTTATTGATGGGAAGATCGTAAGGACAGACAAACATTACTCCACCTAGGCTAATATTAGCTAGGATTGCGTCAAACGTTTTGAATTTTAGTCTATCAAGCTGCTTATTTTCAAAATCAAGAAAGTGAATTTCACAGCTTTTGTCTAGCATTTCTAGTCTAAAATGGTCTCTTTCATTAAATTTTCGAATGGTCTCTTTCTGTTCAACATCTTCCAATGAAGGATGCATAGCTTCGTATTCGGAGAGCTTCCGTTGGGTGAATAGAAACAAAATAAATAGTAAAAGAACAACAGCTGTTTGTAGCAGGATAACCATTGCAACCAATGGATGCACGTTTTACCCTACGCCAATTCTTTTATCTGCTTCGGTTCACCTAGGATAAAGCCTTGTCCAAGTGGAATACCAAGTGATGTTGCGGTGTCTACCTCTGATGTCGTTTCTAATCCTTCTAATACGAGTTGAACATGTAGCTCATTACAGTAATGAATGAAATAGGAGACCATCCTTTGTTTTTCTTTCGAAAATTGAATATCTCTTGCAAAATATTGATCCAATTTCACATAATCCGGCTTCAACTCAATGATATAAGGAAGGTTAGAGTAGCCCTTACCAACATCATCAATGGCAAACTGGAACCCTAGCTTTCTCAATTCATTTATCTGTTCTCTAAATATGTCGAGATTTTCTACACTTTCTGTTTCCGAAATCTCAAAAATTACAAGTTGACTATTCAGGTTCGTTTCCGTCATAATCTCACTTAGAAAAGAGCGAAAATCTGGATTTAAAATCGTGGATGGAAATACATTTAAAAACAAATAATCCTCTTTTCCACCTAATCCTACATCCATGTAGGTCTGAATGGCTTTTTGAATGGACCCCGAATCCAATTCATAAAGCCTTTTGGCATGTCTTGCTTCCGAAAACACAAGCTCAGGACTATCATATTCCTCCGCCCTTAGCAGTACCTCAAACCCTATCCGTTTCCCTGCTTGCAAATCAAAGACAGGTTGAAAATGATGAAAATAGTGTCGATCCCTTATTAGTTTACGTATCGGCAAAAAATCTCCCTCCCTTACATTTTTTCATAAAAAAAAGGTCTGTCCGTCGAATCGGAACACACCTTACGAAGGTCTGCTGTTCGGCGGCTAGGCTACCATGGCATAGATGCTTTAGGTCCTTAGCTTTGCGTCCTTACCTTTCGATAAGTTTGCCTTTTCGTTGTCGCCTCATTTGGCTCTCATTATACCAAATAAATACAATTTGTCGACAATTTTTGTTATCGCTTCATTCTCTTTATTTAAAATACAAAGCCCTAAGCACATTCATGGCAATAATTGCCACGAACATCCCCCCATAAAAATAAGGAGACGCAACCTTCTTGTTTTTACTTTTAAGGATTTGTTGAAAAACGAGGTACAGGATTCTAAAAAAGAGTAACCCCAAAAAAAGAGCAGGAAAAAATAGACCAAGTGCTATGGCTAGATTTGGCTTCGGAAAGACGATGATCAATAGATTTACCATAACGAGAATGATCAGAAGAGAAATTAAGGAAGCTAAATCTACCGACGGCACACTTAACCAATTCCACAGTCTACGCAACCCCACACCTCCTCTAACCACCTTCATTCTATTATATCAATAAAATGAAAGCGCAACCATTATTTTACGAAAAAATTAATCAAACGTTTAATTAAATTGCACTACTACTTCCGTTCTATCAGTAATCCGCAGCTTTCATTTTCTGAACAATCCATCTCTCTCCAATGCCAACTACTACCCTCATTAAAAAAAGCATACCAAATCCTGCCGGAAATGGTATGCCCTCTTTCTCATCATGATAAGTTTTCTTTAATAAATTCCAACGCATCCTTCACGTGACCATCTACTTTTACTTTACGGTATTCTTTCTGAAGGACACCGTCTTGATCAATGATGAATGTAGAACGCTCAATTCCCATATATTCTTTTCCAAAGTTCTTTTTCAGCTTCCACACTCCATACTCTTCTGCTACTTTATGGTCTTCATCCACGAGCAGCTGGAATGGAAGATCGTGCTTTTCTTTGAATTTTTGGTGGCTAGCCTCTGAATCTGGGCTAACACCTAGAATGACGGCATCCAATTCTTTAAAGCTTTCATGGTTATCACGGAAATCACATGCCTCTGTTGTACAGCCTGGTGTATCGTCCTTCGGATAAAAATATAATACAACGTGTTTGCCTTTTAAATCTGAGAGCTTAACGGTTTCCCCCTCATTTGATATCAATGCAAAGTCTGGTGCTTGCTTTCCTACTTCTACTGTCATGATTTGCTTCCCTCCATAATGAACTTATCTGTACGTTTAGAGTAACGAATTGTGCCGTAACAATCAACTTAGCCGTCTTTCTTTCCTGTGGAATGGTGCTGATACACCTTTAAAAAGAACGCAGCAGGCAATATGTATCCAATTAAAGCTTCTGCCAACGCAAGCAGTCGACCAAAACCTACTGGGGTGATGTCTCCATATCCAACTGTCAGCAAGGTTACCCCACTAAAATACAAGGAGTGTGCCATTGATTCGATGACTCCAACTTCCTTTAAACTATTCCCTTCCAACAAAATCACACCGTGAAAGGATAAGGCAAAGTACATAATGGCAAAGCTTACTAATACAGTGAGGTACACAACAGCTAATGTATAAAAGATTTCCAGAGAGAAAAATCCTTTTGGATGAAAGTGTAAAAAGGTATATAAGCTGATTCCCATGAACAGGATGGTACCGATGATAATGAGCACGGTGATAAGCACGATTGAATCATCTCCTAATAGCTTGTTTCTTTTTCCCTTCTATTAGGTTACGATAAACAAAAAAAGGTGATGACAAATGAACAGGATTTATTTAGTAGAAGATGATCCTAAAATCGCCGAATTGCTAAGAGAATACTTGGAGAAATATGATTATCATGTTCAGCTCGCTACAGATTTTAGTGCTATTTTAGAAGAGTTTGAGACTATTCAACCGGAGCTCGTTCTGTTAGATATCAATCTTCCTCGCTATGATGGGTTTTATTGGTGTCGTAAAATACGCACGATTTCAAAATGCCCGATTATCTTTATATCTGCTCGAGATAGCGGCATGGATCAAGTCATGGCGATTGAAAATGGTGGCGATGATTACATAACAAAGCCGTTTGAATTTGAAGTAGTCTTAGCAAAGGTAAAAAGCTTGATGCGACGAGTGTATGGGGAATATGCCGTCGAGCAGCATGCCAATCATATTGAGCATTCGGGACTGATTTTACATATCGACGCAATGGAAATGGAATATAACGGAATGTCCGTACCGCTTTCCAAAAAAGAATTCCTCTTATTAAAGGAATTTATGCAAAACGAAAATCACGTATTGCACCGCAATCATTTGTTAGAAATCCTATGGGATGATCAAAGCTTTGTCGATGACAATACACTGAGCGTGAATGTAACCCGTTTGCGAAAAAGGTTAGAGGAGCTCTCTTTAGTAGATGCCATTCAAACCGTTCGTGGTGCTGGTTATAAGTTCGTTGCGAACTGGGGAGTGGAAGCATGAAGGGTTATTTGAAAGACCAATTATCGTTTATTTTGTTTTACTATTCTCAGGTGCTCCTGATTATTTTGGTAGCACAGCTGTACGCAATGAATGTTAATCAACCGATGAATGGTGGAACACTCCTTTATTTACTCATCCTGCCTTCTTGCTTTTTAATCGTGTATTTGCTGATTCGTTATCGCACGTTCCGCACTTATTACACAGAGGACATCGAGCGCAATAAGGAGCACGCTTGGCTGCCTGAGCCACCAAATGAGCTATTGCGTCGTCTTAAAAATCATTACGAAAAGCAATACGAATCCTATCAAACGGAATTAGAACAGCATGACGTACGAAAAAACAGAGAGCTTACATTCATTCAGCAATGGGTCCATCAAATGAAAACACCTATATCTGTCATGAATTTAACGTTACAAAAAGACAGAGCTTCACTTCCTAACGCAACCTTGGAGAGTATGTCTGAGGAACTAGATAAGCTTGAACGCGGATTGGAGCTAGTCTTATATCAATCCCGTCTACAGCAGTTTGACCGAGATTTTCATGTTGAAAAGTACGTGCTACGCGATCTTGTCACAGAGCACATTCAAGAGTTTAAATCGAGCTTTATAAGAAACCATACGTATCCTGATGTCCACATTCCGGAACACCTTGTCGTGTACACCGATCAAAAATGGATAAGCTTTGTCTTGAATCAAATTACCGCAAACGCGATTAAGTACGCGTCTCACTCTAATACGAAAATTCGTTATGAGGCCCAACAAGATGGTTCGGAATTGTACCTGTCCATTATCGATGAAGGCGTTGGCATCCCTAAACAGGATTTGCCTCGCATTTTTGACCCATTCTTCACGGGACAGAATGGGCGAACCTTCCGAGAGTCGACTGGCATGGGATTATTTTTAGCAAAAGAAGTGTGCGATGCTCTCGGTCATTTGATTCAAGTCACATCTGAAGTCGAAAAAGGAACACGTGTGATGTTGACATTCCGAAACCTTACAACATTGTAAGGTTTCTTTTCTGCTTTGAAAGCTTAATCAATAGGACATCTACATGTTTCTTTTTATACTTATAGTAGTAAACGTTGGAGGCAATAACATGACTATTTTATCGGCAAACAATTTAGTGAAAATATATGGGAGCAAGAAAGGTATCCAATATAAAGCGATTGACCATTTTTCCTTGAATATCGAGCAAGGAGAATTCGTTGGGATTATGGGGCCTTCTGGAAGCGGGAAAACAACGTTGCTCCATTTGTTATCAACTATTGATAAGCCTTCGTCTGGTCATATTTCCATTAATGGACAGGATGTTACCTCCCTTAAGAAGCACAAATTAGCGATGTTTCGCCGGAAGGAAATGGGTTTTGTATTCCAAGACTTCAACCTGCTCGATAGCCTAACAATCGGGGAAAACATTATGCTTCCGCTTACGCTTAACGGCGTAAGCGTCCGTGAAATGGAAAATCGGCTCGTCCAAGTCGTGAAGCAGTTGAACATTGATACACTCATCCAAAAACGGGTGTACGAAGTGTCCGGTGGTCAGCTCCAGCGTGCAGCCATTGCCCGGGCTATTATTCATGAGCCGTCGATTATTTTCGCAGATGAACCTACTGGGAATCTGGACTCTAAAGCTTCTTTGCAAGTGATGGACGCGTTTCACCGCCTCCATCAGGAACAGAAAACAACGACACTCATGGTTACTCATGATCCCTTTGCCGCCAGTTTCTGTCAACGGGTTGTCTTTATTAAAGACGGCAAGCTGTATAACGAGATGTATCGGGGAGATAATCGCCAAAGCTTTTTCCAAGACATTTTAAACGTACAATCCCTACTAGGGGGTGATCAGCATGACTTTTCGTCAATTCGTTTTTAACAACGTCAAGCGGAATACGAATCAGTACATTAGCTATTTTTTGAGCTGTCTATTTTCGGTGACCGTTTTTTTCATGTATTTGATGCTTGCTTTTCACCCTGAAATTAGAGCGGAAAACGAGACAATTGCGCAAGGGGTCCTTTTCACGGAAGTTTTGATATATGGGTTTTCGTTTTTGTTTGTCCTATACTCCACAGGTAGCTTTATGAAGTCTCGTAAAAAAGAGTACGGACTATTGACCACCCTTGGTATTACTAAAGGCCAGTTAAATCGAATGCTGATCGCAGAAAATACGATCATTGGAATCGGTTCGATTCTAGGCGGAATCACACTGGGTGCCTTACTTTCTAAAATTTTTTTGATGGTCTTTGCGGAGGTCATGGAAGTGAGTGAACCTTTCTCCTTTCACTTTTCCTGGCTGGCTGCAGGGACTACTGCATTATGTTATTTCATTATGTTTGAGTTAAATTCATTAATGGTCGTCTGGACAATACGGACAAACTCAATTATTGAACTATTTCGAGGGGCTATGGCTCCAAAAAAACAACCGAGGTTTTCATGGCTATTAACCTTGTTCGCTTTAGGCTTAGTTGGTTACGCGTATTACCTTGCTTTCACTGCTAGTCTTATTACGATTCCACAACGAATGGGAACCATCCTACTTCTCATCGTACCTGGCACTTATTTTTTATTTACACAAGCACTTATTGCACTAACCTATCTGTTTAAAAAAAAGCGCAGGCTCTATTTTCGCAATACGAACATGCTAACCATCTCTCAGCTTGTGTATAAATTAAAAGATAATGCTAGACTTCTATTTCTTGTTACGATTCTTAGCGCAGTGGCCTTTACTTCTTCCGGTGTCATGTACGGTACTCTAAAAGGTGCCGAGCATGAAGCGGATAACTTTATTCCACAGGACTTGTCCATTGCTACACTAGGAGAAGCACAAGTGAATGACCACCAAAAAGCTCTAAAGACATTTCGCCAGGAGATGAACGAAGCAGCGATAGATTACCGCTCCGAATCCATGGTCAATCTTCTCGTAACATTAGGAGATACAGAAAGTAATCGTGTTTCTCGGAATGAACAAGCTCAGCTTATTTCGCACACGGACTACAGGACGTTTTTAAAGCTTCAGGGGATTCATGAACCATTACCAAAGCAAAAGGTCCTTCTTTCGAATCCTTCCATTGTGTCCGAATTCATGGATCAGCCAGAGTCTATCACGATTTCATTAAATGGAAAGACGGAACGATTTGACGTTAAATTTCCAAAACACCCATTGGTAAATGCCAGCTCCTTTGCTTACACGAAGGTCGTTGTGTCGGATGATATCTATCAACAGTATTTGGAAGTTGCAGAACCAAAGGATTACATTTATTATACAGGGGTCAAAATTAATAATTGGGCAGGCCATGCAGAGTACCTAAACACACTTACAAGAGAATTACGCACTAGGAACGTAGATGTAGATGCTAAGCCTCAATTTTATACAACCATGAAAAGCAGCATGTCGTATGCTTTCTTCTTTGGGATTTTCATAAGTGTGCTTTTCTTCCTGGCAGCTGGATCGATTTTGTATTTTCGACTTTTTCAAGATATCGAAAAGGATTCTGCCCATTACAAGTCGTTGTATCGAATTGGGTTAACGCAGCGGGAAATGAAAAAGATTGTAACCCAACAATTGGGGTTTTTATTTTTCACCCCATTTGTCGTCGCTGTGATTCATGCGAGCTTTGCATTTAAAGCGCTACAAAATATGTTAAGTGCTTCATCGGTCATTCCAAGCCTTTGGATTATTCTTGGGTTTCTTATCATCCATAGTCTCTACTTTATTTTTATTCGTAACTTATATATTTCAAAATTGGAAAACATATTTATGTAGCCTTCGGAATATACGTAGGCTACTTTTTTGTTATAATGAGTCCTAGATTTAAGGAGGGTAAACGATGAAATTTACTGAATCAGAACGATTACATACAGAAGCACAACAGCATATCGTGGGTGGTGTTAACTCCCCTTCCCGCTCTTATAAAGCGGTTGGCGGTGGTTCCCCTGTTTATATGGAAAAAGGGCAAGGAGCCTACTTTTGGGATGTCGATGGAAACAAGTATATTGATTATTTAGCAGCATACGGTCCGATTATTACGGGACATGCGCATCCCCATATTACGGAAGCGATTACGAAGGCAGCACAAAACGGCGTGCTTTACGGAACACCTACCAAGCTTGAAAACAAGTTTGCCCAAATGCTAAAGGAAGCGATTCCTTCGATGGACAAGGTTCGTTTTGTTAATTCTGGTACGGAAGCTGTGATGACAACCATCCGTGTCGCAAGAGCGTTTACCGACCGAAACAAAATCATTAAGTTCGCTGGCTGTTACCATGGCCACTCCGATCTAGTTCTAGTCCAAGCTGGCTCGGGTCCTTCTACACTTGGTACACCGGATTCTGCAGGGGTTCCAACATCCATTGCCGAAGATGTGATTACCGTTCCATTCAATGACATCGAGGCATATAAAGAAGCGTTAAAGCGTTGGGGCGATCAAGTTGCAGCAGTTCTAGTAGAGCCCATCGTAGGGAACTTCGGCATCGTTGAACCGTTACCTGGCTTCTTACAACAAGTAAATGACTTAACCCATGAAGCTGGTGCCCTTGTTATTTACGATGAAGTAATCACAGCATTCCGCTTCACGTATGGAAGTGCTCAAAAAATAGTTGGCGTCGAGCCAGATATGACCGCCCTAGGAAAAATTATCGGTGGAGGTCTCCCTATCGGAGCATATGGTGGACGAAAAGAAATCATGGAACAGGTTGCTCCGCTTGGTCCTGCCTATCAAGCAGGAACTATGGCTGGAAATCCAGCTTCGATGTCTGCAGGGATTGCATGCTTAGAAGTGCTACAACAGGAAGGCATTTATGAAAAAATGGATCAGCTTGGTGCGATGTTAGAAAAAGGAATCTTAGAACACGCTCGTACACACGGCATCCAAATCACAATTAATCGTTTAGTTGGAGCATTAACCGTTTATTTTAACGATGAAAAAGTCATGAATTATGCCCAAGCCGAAGCAACAGACGGGGAACAGTTTGCGACATTCTTCAAGCTGATGTTAGGTCAAGGAATAAATCTTGCTCCGTCGAAATATGAAGCTTGGTTTTTAACCATTGCGCATACCAAATCGGATATTGTCGAAACATTGCACGCTGTTGAGCATGCATTTAAACACATGAAAAGTGAATAAATATGTGTATATCTGTTCGTAAAATTGTGTGAAATCAACATTTGAAAAATAATAGTGATTTTTTATGCAAAATTCTGAATATTAATTGATAAAATTTTCATGCTATGGTAATATATTTGTGAAACAATCATGCTTTTGTTGTCAATTTCAAATGACTTCCCTTTCAAAGCATGAAACTAGCTTCTGCATTCATCTGCAGAAGCTCTTTTTTTGTCTTTCTTTATTCTTTGGTATAATGACGGTGGTAACTTTGGAATATTGAACGAAAAGCCACCATACACTAAAAAGCTAGACTCGTGTATAACAAAGGATGGTAGATATGAAACTTGGAGCTAGAATGCTCAAAACGGGGTTAGCCGTTGCTATCTCTCTATATATTGCAAAGTTAATTGGTTTTCCATCCCCTGTTTTCGCAGGGATTACAGCAGTCTTTGCTATACAACCATCGATATACCGGTCATTCCAAACGATTTTAGAGCAGCTTCAAGCAAATGTGATCGGTGCATTCATTGCCATGATTATCGTATTCACGTTAGGGAACGACCCATTTGTCATCGGTTTTACGATCGTTCTCGTTATCGGAATTTGTATGGCTTTAAAAATGTCAGAAAGCACAGTAGCACTGGCGATTGTCGCCGTTATCGCTATTACTGAAACAACCGAGCTCGCCTTTACCGAATTTGCAGCGATGCGTTTTTCGTCGTTAATGCTTGGGATTTTATCCGCATTCGTTGTGAATCTCGTCTTTATTCCGCCGAAATATGAGACGAAGCTATTCCAACGAATAGACAAAACGACCGCAGACCTCCTGCAATGGTTACGAATTACGACTAGACACTTGTCTGACGAACCAGCATTAAAAGGTGAGCTAGATCGACTTGAAGAAGAAATTCAGTCGATCGATCAAACGTATCTCCTATTTAAAGAGGAACGTTCTTATACGAAGAAAAGTCAGTATTCAAAGGCAAGAAAATTAATCGTGTTCCGCCACCTAATTGCAGCAACGAAAGAAGCCTATGATGTATTAGAGGCTTTCCATAAACTAAACGAAAAAATCGAACAAGTTCCCAAATCCTTTCAGACAGCTCTTGTTCAAGAGCTCGACAAAGTGATTCACTCCCACGAGAAACTATTGCTAAGCTCGATGGGGAGAATAAAAAAACAGCACAAAGAAACGTTACAAGACATCTCAGAACCTGACATTCCGGTGCTTGTTGAAGAACTTATCCATCTTTATCAAAACGAAGAAGAAAACCGTTTAATGTTCCTTCCGCTAGCAACTCAGCTAATGGAATATAATCGAGAATTACGACATTTAAAATCTATTTTGAAAAGCTATCAGCAATATCATTCAGATGAGCATTTGGAAGTCGTTCGGAAGGATGTTTAGTTTGGGGCATGATCTCCATGAATTTGGGGATCATGCTTTTTTTGATGGGGATGTGGTTGTGGCAAGTGATGCAGTTGGAGACGAAAATGGCGAGTTCAATAAGGGGGGCTACTCGGACCGCAGTTCCGTCGCGGTCCGCTTTTTATTGGGGCACTTCTGCAGTCAACGGAACTTTCCTTGATATATGCATACCGATTAAAACTAGCATCATGGTGAGGACCGAACTTAGCCATCCCATAGCATCCAGCCAATAAGCGAAGACGTTCATTACGGCCACTGCATAAAAAGGTAATGCTTGAATGGAATCTTTAAGTCCTCGTTCCTTCCAATTTTTATTTGTCATCACTACAGAAAACGGAAGATAAGCGATAACGACAGTCGTTAATAATAGAAACAAAGCATCAATCATATTTGACCACCTTTACCACAAAGATTCTTCATGGTTAGCTAATCTCACAAGATAAGGATACATTATAATCGCCAGGGCAAACAATACTACTCCAATACCAAGTCCCACTATCATGGAGTTGCTCGCTATACCTGAAATAATCATGAAAGGACCAATAAAATTGAAGATCGCTAATCGTTTGCGAGCTGTTGCACTTATATATTGGTTTTGATTACAATGTGGGCACTTCATTTTATTCCCTAGAGTAAATGTTCGTCTTAATGTCTGCTGCCAAGTCCATTGTCTTCCACATTGTTGGCAAGTTGGCATGTATAAAACAACTCCTTTATCTATCTTTTGAAAAGTGAAGAAACTTCGTAAAGTATGCAGCTAGGAAAAGTAAAACAATGGATAATGTCCAACTAATAATCCCCATAAAATCTAACCAATACGCGCATAGATTAACGACAGCCATTAGATACAAACAAATCGAGGATAACGCTGTTTTCACTCCAGTAATACCTGCTTTTTTTCTTCTTTGAATTAATACAGCTATGGAAATACCCATTGCAATTACGAGTAAAATAGATAATACAATTGGCAACATATGGATTCTCCTTCTTGATGATGTACTACTATTAGTACGAATAAGTAGTCATAAATGTTTCGAACGTCTAACAGGGATGATTAATGAATATACCTCTATTAAAGCGACTCCTCTTCATGCTGATAAACTGGTAAGAATGTGCCTCCTTCCCAACCTTCCATTATTTTAACATAAACCCCAAATTACAAGACGTTCATTCCACATTGAACCTATATCTTAAACCTTTTGAAACACAATTTCTTTTTTTTCGTCTATATTAACAAGAAAGGATGGATAAGCATGCTTGAAGGAATTAGTCACATCACATTTGTTGTGAAGGATTTAGATAGAACAACGGCGTTGTTTAAAGAGTTATTTAATGCAAAGGAGGTTTATTATAGTGGAGAGAAGACCCATTCTCTTTATAAAGAACGCTTTTTCCTCATCGGAGGGCACTGGATAGCATTGATGGAAAGTGAGAATATCGTAAATAAAACCTACCATCACGTTGCTTTCAAAATTAATGAGGAAGATGTTGATGACTATGTAACTAAGATTCAAGACTTAAAACTAGAGATGAAGCCTCCTAGACCTAGAATACAAGGGGAAGGCTACTCCATTTACTTCTATGATTATGACCACAACTTATTCGAATTACATACAGGCACCTTAGAGGAGCGGATAGCATCCTATAAAACGGTAGACAATGGAGGAGCTTGATTTTCAAGTTCCTTTTTCTTACCCATCACCGAATATAAACAAACCGTAAATTTATTAACATTTGATTAATGAAATTCAGAACATTACTCGGGACTCACATCACCATAAACCCTGATAAATAAGCATCTTCAAAAGATAATCACTTATAGCACAGCTCTCCTAAATCTCCCCCTCTCTTTACACACCCTTAATAAAATTTCAATTTTCTATTTATACGAGATTAATATTCAAGGCGTAACATAGAAACCAAGATCGATAGATTGAGGTGAAGATACATGAAGATGGACTTACATATGCATTCCACATTTTCGGATGGGGAATGGACACCGCAACAATTAGTTCAATATGCAGCAGATCACCACATCCATATGATTGCCATTACCGATCATGATGAAATCGCTGGATACCACGAAGGGATTACTTATGCAGAAACCATGGGAATAACACTTATTCCCGGTATTGAACTGAATACAGATGGTCCAGATGGGGAACTCCACATCTTAGGCTATCAGTTTGATCCTAATGCTCCTGTTCTTTTGAATCATATTAAAACGAGACAGGAGCAACGAATGGATTGGGCTAGGCAAATTGTCCAAAAGTTACAAGCTTTAGACTTTAACATCACCTTCGAAGACTGTATGGCCCACGCAGCCGGCGATGTCATTGTGAGAACACACATTGCAACAGAGCTGTTTGCGAAAGGTTATTTTTCATCACCAAGACAAGCATTTAACGTTCTTTTACGCAAAGGAGCACCTGCTTTTTGTCCTCGTGCCCCTTTTACAGCTGAAGATGCCATTTCACTTATTCACAAAGCTGGTGGAAAAGCTTATGTGGCACATCCAGGCATATACACGTTCCCCGTACATATCGATCGACTAGTCGAGTATGGAATAGATGGTATTGAAGTTTTTCATTCAAAACACACTCCCGGTCAAACTGACTTTTGGCGAGACCGAGCGTTAAGGCGTGGACTGCTTATGTCTGGTGGGAGTGACCATCACGGACCAAATTCACGAAACCCATTTCCAATAGGAAGTGTGGAAATGGACGAGGCTTGTATTACTCAGTGGCGAGAAAAGGAGGGAATATTATGAAACTGTATGTATCTTCCTCCCTACTGTGGGCATATGAACCAAACGATGTCATTAAATTGGCCAAGCAATTCCACTTCAGTGGTGTGGAAATTTGGGCAGAGCATGTCTGGCATTATCAAGCTTCTATCCGTTCTATTCTACAGGCACAGCAAGATTATGAGTTGGAACTTTCATTACATGCTGCCAGTTGGGATTTAAATATAGCTTCTATTAACAAAGGTGTTAGACAACAATCCATCATAGAAATTGAGAAGTCGCTTGTTCTAGCAAAAGAATTAAACGCAACAAACGTCACCATCCACCCGGGTAGAAGAACTTTACAGGATGAATGGAAAGAAAAGCATGAGCAGCTGTTAATCGAAAACCTGCAAGCCCTAGCAGATAAAGCAGATAGACTCGGAGTAACCCTATCTATCGAGTTAATGGAACCAATCCAAAAAGAATTCATTACAGAGCCTCCATCCATGAACTATTTATTAAACCATCTACCAGAGAATGTTCATACAACTTTTGATGTGGCACATGTACCGTTAACTGCAGATCCAATCGATTATTTTCGTCAGTTAAATCGTATTAATAAAGTCCACATCAGTGATTCCACAGAAGATGCTTACCATGTCCCGCTAGGAAAAGGTTCTATCAAACTGGAGCGTATTCTAGAAGAACTAGTTTCATCCAATCTACCTGTTGTAGTAGAAGGCTTTGATAATAACCGCTCTCTCTCAAAGCTGCAACAAAATCTTTCTTATTTATCCAATCCATCCATCCTGAGGAGGGAAAGCGTTGAGAATTTTAGTTACTAATGATGATGGCATCTTCCATCCCGGTCTAGAAGCCATGGTCAATGTGTTACAGCATTTTGGAGACGTATATGTAGTCTGCCCAGATAAAGAGCGCAGCGCCATTAGCCACTCCATTACATTAAGAAACCCATTAAAAGCCATTCAAACGAGCCTCTTTTCCTCTGGTGTCCACTCTTGGATGGTTAATGGGACTCCAGCTGACTGTGTAAAGCTTGCCTTGGAAGTACTAATGAAAGAACCGCCCGATATTGTTTTTTCGGGGATTAATATAGGACCAAACTTAGGGAGGGATGTTTATTACTCTGGAACCATTGCCGGAGCAACAGAAGCAGCCTTATCCGAAGTACCGGCAGTTGCCGTCTCACTTGCATCCTTAGATGGAAGTAACATCAACTATCAGCAGGTGAAGCCGTTGTTTTACCAAATCGCGGAGGTGATCTTACAAAATCAAATTCAAAAAGGAATGATGCTTAATATTAATTTACCTTATACATCCAAAGAACTTTGCCGTGGAGTAAAAGTGGTTCCATTAGATATGACTGTTGCTCGGTACCGTTACGTTGGTCTTAATGATCCACATGGCCAACTTTATTACTGGCTAAAGGATGAATATCAACAGCTCACAGGGCTAGCAAAGGATAAAGACTTCGCCGCTTTACGTGAAGGGTTTATTACAGTGTCCCCTGTTGAAATGCGCGGGACACAAAAACGAAAATTGGACCAAATGAATCGTTGGTTCTATCCATTTAATCGAAACAAGGAGGAAATGTTCCATGTCTAAATTCAAATTAGGTGTCGCTGCACTATTAAGTATTACATTATTCACAGGATGTGCTGCTCAAGGAGAAACGACAAATTCAGGAGATGTATCTGGTGATTTATCCTTTTATACGTCCCAGCCCGACGTAGATGCTGAGCAATTAGTATCTGCTTTCAACGAAAAGTATCCAGATGTAAACGTAAATATTTTCCGTTCTGGTACGGAAGAAGTAATTAGTAAGGTAATGGCTGAACAAGAAGCTGGAGATGTACAAGCTGACGTTCTTTTAGTAGCAGACGCTGTAACGTTCGAAAGCTTAAAGGAACAAGAAATGCTCCTTTCCTACAAATCAGAAGAAGCAAATGAAATTCCGGAAGAATTTGTAGATCCAGATGGTACGTACACAGGAACAAAAGTCATGTCCACTGCTTTAGTCGTCAATTCGGAAAAAGTATCAGAGATGCCAACCTCTTGGAAAGTGCTTTCCGATCCTAGTTCTAGCGGTAGTACAATCATGCCAAGTCCATTATACTCTGGTGCTGCAGCATATAACCTTGGTGTGCTAACTCGTAACGATGACTTTGGGTGGGACTTTTATGAAAGCTTAAAGTCCAATGACATTACCGTAACCGAAGGAAATGGCGCAGTATTGAAAGCTGTAGCTGCTGGCGAAGAATCATATGGAATGGTTGTCGATTTCATCGTCGCACGTGCAGAAGCTGAAGGCTCTCCTGTAAAGCTCGTCTATCCAGAAGAAGGGGTCCCTGTTATCACCGAGCCTATTGGAATTATGAAAAATACGAAAAACGAAGCTGCTGCGAAAGCATTTGTAGACTTTGTTTTATCGGAAGAAGGACAAAAGCTAGCTGCTGAAATTGGATATACACCAATTCGTAAAGGGGTAGAAGCACCAGAAGGATTGAAAACCATTGAAGAAATGGACGTGCTAAATGCGGATATTAAAGAGCTGTACCAAGCACGTGAAGACGATAAAGCCCAATTTAGTGAACTGTTTGGAGAATAAGGTGATTTCATGAAAGTAAATATATCCTCGAATAGAGAGATAGTGTCTTCCAAGGCATTATCTCCTCTATTTATACCTAAAAAGTTTTTAATTTGGATTGGAATTCCACTTATTTTTGTCTTTTTTCTATTACCAATCTATCGGTTGGTAGCAATAAGCTTTAAATCCGACGGGGCATTTAGCCTCAGCAATTATACGACGATTTTGCAGGATCCAACGACCTGGTCCGTAATTCAAAACACACTACTCGTTGTTATCGGATCCACTGCAATTTCTGTAATTTTAGGGGTTTCTCTTGCTTGGCTCGTCGCTTATACGGACCTCCGTGCGAAAAAGCTAATGCAAATTTTTATCATTTTACCATTTGTTATCCCATCTTACATATCTACATTGGCCTGGACACAGTTTTTTGGAGCGAGTGGGCTTTTTCAAAAGATGGTTTCATTTCTTCCGTTTACTGTTCCATCGATCAATCTATATAGCTTAACTGGAATTATTTTTGTACTAGGGTTATCCCATTACCCGTTAGTGTATCTCATGTCTCTGAGTGTACTAAGAAAAATCCCACGCGAGCTGGAGCAAGCTTCACGAGTATCTGGTGCTAGCCGCTGGAAGACGTTTCTTAAGGTTACAATTCCTTTGTCCTTACCGGGTATCGCAAGTGGTGGTTTTCTTGCCTTCTTAGCAAACCTTGATAACTTCGGGATTCCAGCATTTCTCGGTATTCCTGCGAACATCAGTGTATTGAGCACATATATTTATCAGCAGGTCGTAGGATTTGGCCCATCTGCTTTTGCGAAGGCCGCTACGCTTTCTGTGATATTAGGAGTCATTGCGCTACTAGGAACCTTTATTCAATGGGTGTTATTACGGAAATCGAAGCGAATCGAAACAACTACTGAAGATAAACAACCACGTTATATCCTAGGAAAGAAAAAAATCTGGATTGAAGCCTTACTATGGTGCTTCTTCCTTTTAACAGGTATTGTTCCGTTGATTTCGATGGCGATGACCTCACTACTAACTGCTTATGGATTAGATTTCACGTTAAAGAATATTAGTTTTGAAAATTATCAATTCGTATTGGATACAAGTCCAAAAGCGAAGGAAGCTTTTTTTAATAGCTTAACGTTAGCTTCCATAACAACCGCGATTGGAATTGTAATTGGGACAGCATTTGCATATTACCGGATTCGGAAACCGAATCAATTGAACAAGTGGACGGAGATTTCAATCGGGCTACCATACGCTCTACCAGGAACCGTTATGGCGCTCTCTATGATTTTCGCTTGGATGGAACCTATCCCGGGTTGGAACCCTGGTATTTATGGGTCGATTATGATTTTATTCATTGCCTATATAACGAGATTTCTAATCTTACAGGTTCGTGGTAGTATCACCGCCGTGATGCAGGTAGACATATCGATGGAAGAAGCCGCACAGGTCAGTGGGTCAAATGGCTGGGCAAAATGGAGGAAGATTCTCATCCCACTTCTATTGCCAGGTGTACTAAGTGGCGCCTTTCTAGTCTTTCTCACTGCCTTAACGGAATTAACCGTTTCCTCTTTACTTTGGTCTAGTAATTCGGAAACGATTGGTGTCGTTATCTTTAGCTATGAACAAGCCGGATATTCCACGTATTCTACGGCCTTTTCCAGCTTAATTGTTGGTTTAATCATCCTTGGATTTGTCGTGTTATATGGACTAGAAGCAATATGGAATCGAAAGGTAGGGAAAGCCTCATGACAACCGTTATAAAGGATTTAGTTAGACGATTTGGTACATTTGAAGCTCTAAAAGGTATCAATTTAGACATTCAAAAGGGAGAATTCATTGCGATACTTGGACCATCTGGTTGTGGAAAAACGACATTCCTTCGACTCCTAGCTGGATTTGACTCTCCTACAGACGGGAGCATCCAAATGAACGGGATAGAAGTGGGTAGTCGAAAAGCAACTCTACCTCCGGAAAAACGGAACATTGGAATGGTATTTCAATCTTTTGCTCTTTGGCCACATCTAAATGTAAAAGAACATATGCGTTTCCCACTCGTTCATCATCGGTTTGTACCAAAAAATATGAATCTGGAAAAACGAATTCAAGAAGTGTTAGACATTACAGAATTACAGGATTTTGCCAACAGAATGCCCAATGAGCTTTCTGGAGGGCAAAAACAACGTGTCGCATTGGGACGTGCTATCGCTCCAAAACCAGATATTCTCCTAATGGATGAACCATTAAGCAACCTTGATGCGGAGCTACGCATGGAGATGCGAAGAGAAATCCAAGAAATACATCGTTTAACAAAAGCGACGATTGTGTATGTGACACACGATCAAGGGGAAGCATTGGCTATGGCTGACCGCATTGTTGTCATGAACGAAGGTCGTATTGAACAAGTTGGCACTCCGAGAGACATCTACAGCTTCCCTTCAACTGAATTCGTTGCTAGCTTTGTTGGAAAAGCAAACTTAATTAAAGGGGGTTGGCATGGCAATCATTTTGTTCCGGAGCTTGCGCCGAGCTTGAAATGGACTGACCTTGGTGTTTCTGAAGAATTGAAGAAAAGAAACATTTATCCGCTTCGGCCAGAACAGGTTGAATTATCCTATGAGGAGGATGGAATTCCCGGTGTCATCACAAGTGTACAATATCAAGGCAAAGAAATTCACTATACCGTACAAACCCAAGACCAAAGCTGGGTCGTGCACATGGATATTCTTCATGCTTTTCCTCTAGGGGAATCCGTGTTTGTCCGAATGAAACAAGAACCTGTTTTGGTGAGAAAGCCAGAGAAAACAGCTAGTAATTAAACGAATATAACCCGTATGAATAACCATACGGGTTTTTGTTATACACCGATATTCTTCACAAACAAGTTCTTACTTCTCCTTCTTCAGCAATTCAAACAACTTCCACCGATTTCTGCTTTTCCGCTTCCTTTCGTTGCTGTGTTAAAAATAAAAATACACCAAAAAGCACAAAAATCCCTCCTACAATCTGCATGCCAACTATTTCCTCATTCAAAAGGATAGCTGCCAAAATGGTAGCGCCAACCGGTTCTCCTAAAATCGTCATGGAAATCGTTGCGGTATTCATATATTTTAAAAGTGAATTATATATAACATGTGCAGCCGTTGGAAAAATCGCTAATAACGCAAAGATACCCCATTCTCTAGAACTATAGCCAGTCATCGGAATATCTGCCACTAAATTAAAGATAGATAATGCCATACCTGCAAAAAGAAACACAAAAAAGCTATACACCCAATGGGATATCGTTTTTACTTTGTTTTGTCCGATTAAAAGATAGCAAACTACCGCAATCACACATAAAAAAGATAAAAAGTCTCCTAGAATAACTTCCGGACTAAGACCGAAGTCACCCCATCCAATGATGGCAACTCCAATGATAGACATTACAATAGTTGTGATCATCGACATAGACACTCTCTCTTTATAAAAGATATATCCACCAATTAATGCAATAATAGGCTGTAAGGATAATATAATCGTAGAACTAGCTACCGTTGTTAGCTTTAAGGAGCCAAACCACAATGCAAAATGCATGCCAAGAAACACCCCAGATAATGCAAGGAATAGCCAATCTTTTTGGGTGAGGCGACTTATGTCTGCTCTTTTGAACCACAAAACTGGTAATAGTAACACACAAGCTAAATACATGCGATACATGCTAATAATCGTTGCAGGCGCATCCGACCATTTTACAAAGATAGCTGCGAACGATATGGCAATGACACAAAACGTTAGTAGTAGACCATGCGATGTTTTCATATTTCCTCCCGATTACTTCCTATGTAAGACGAATTAAAAGAAATTATTTACATAAAACAATACGAGACGCTGACTGTTTTGTCCATTCTTGACACAATTTTTCACACAACAGTCATCCCTCACTCCATAATCTTCATTCTACTACACAGATATAAAAAATGCCTTGCTTCTAAGTAAAGAGCAAGACACATTTTTTACAGTTCTATTTCTTTCATAACCTTCGCAGGATTACCACCGACAACGGTATTAGCTGGCACATCTTTTGTTACAACCGCACCAGAAGCGATCACTGCATTATCTCCAATCGTTACTCCCTGGGTTAATAACAGCACTTCCACCGATCCAAACATTATGTCCGATTGTAACTGGTTTTCCCAATTCCTTGCCCGAGTTACGCTCAACTGGATGAAGTGGGTGGGTTGCTGTATAAATATGTACACCTGGTGCAAGCATACAATTATCTCCGATTCTAATTTCACAAACATCTAATAAGACACAATCAAAATTCGCAAAGAAGTCTTCCCCTACATGAATATTGTAGCCATAATCGCAACGAATATTTGGTTCCATATTGAGATGCTCTCCGGTAGAACCGAACAACTTCTTTAAAAGTCGCACACGTTCGTCCCTTTGGTCTATAGTCGTTTGGTTATACAGCTGCACCAGCCTTCTCGCATTCCTCCGGCCTTCCATTAGCTCCGGATCTCCTGGTTTGTATAATTCACCAGCGAGCATTTTTTCGCGTTCTGTTTTCATATTCTATCTCCTTCTATTATCCTAAAATGTCATTGTCATATAATATAGTATCATAGCCTATTAAAGAGACTTTAAGACTTTCCAATGGAAAAACCTTCGAATAGTCTGCCTCCAAATGGTGCTAGAATTTCATCAACTAGATTTATAACCTTGCTTTTATCCCCATTCCGGTAAAATAAATCAAACGAGGACACAAATTGCTGTGCCAATACACCATCATACTCTTTTAATGAACGTACTACCCATTTCGATGCGCCAATCCATTTCCCGTTCGTCCTCAATACAAACTCACTAGCTTGTTCTGTCAAAGCATTAGCGATAAATAAATCTTCTGCTCGATTCGTACTCCCAATGAAGTCATCTAGTGCATCGGTAATAAAATACCGCTTCATGTCTATTACATCTTTACTCCAAGGCTCTGGTCCTAATTCTAAAAGCTCCGCTGCTTCTTTTCGAATCGCTTCCATTTCTCCATCATCTTTTAAGACAATACCTTCTGCAATCATTCTCGGTAAAGACGGTCTTGCTCGCTTCTTATCACTTTCAAAAAACGCCTGGTAACTAGTTCGATTATGTACAAATACTTCGATGGGCCAACTGAATTCAATTAAGGATTCTCTATATGATTTGTTAAAGCTGTTGTCTATAACGACGATATCTAAATCGGAAGTCTTGGAATATTCTCCCCGAGCTGTACTTCCACCTAAAAACGCTCCCTGGCAATTCGGAAAATGCTTTTCAATAAACTGTTGTGCTGCTTCTATTGGACTTAATCGATTCATCTCTTTGTCTCCTCATTACATATCCATATCATATTCCATTCTTTTCGCTGTGTTTCTCGCTACTTCATTACCATGAAGACGTGAAACGATGTGAAAGGACATATTAATCCCTGCCGATATACCACCAGATGTAATAATAGAACCTTCGTCAACAAATTTCACATCTCTTTGGACCGAAACCTTTGGAAATTCCTGTTCTAGTCGGTCGGTATCCATCCAATGAGTCGTTGCCTTTCTTCCATCTAACAAGCCGGCCTTGGCAAGTAATAAAGCACCTGTGCAAACAGAGGCTAAGATCTCTACCTTTGATTCTTGTTGGACTATCCAATTAAGCGCGGTTTGATTGTGAATTTCTATCTCTTCCGCTCCGTATCCTCCAGGTATAATGAGAATGTCTATAGGCGGATGATTGAAGAAACTAAAATCAGGTACTACTTTTAGGCCATTCCTCGCTGTTACGGGCTCTTCGGACTGTGAAATCAACTTAACGTTAAATGCCTTTTCATCTGTATCTAACAATTTCGCAAGGGAAAACACTTCAAATGGACCGGCAAAATCAAGTACTTCTACTTCATTAAACATGAAAATTCCGACTGTTCGTTTCATGGCTTCTCCCCCTTAGCTATCACTTGGCATCACAGCATCCTTTTCATTGTACACCTTCCAGGATAGTATGGTGGTACTATCTCGAACCCCTTTTTTAGCAATCTCTTCTAATAAGGATTGAACTCCATTTTTAGTAGTTTTGGCTTTAAACATTTTAAAGATTTCCTCTGGATTCGAATAGCTTGTATTTGGGCATTCAATTAATCCGTCTGTAGTCATAAAGATATGCGTTTCCCCTTGCCTTAATTGTTTTATCCCAGAACTATAGCTCGGAACTCCTTGATGAAAGGTACTATTTTTTCCAATCCATTCAAAAAAACTCCGATGATTTTGTTGATATTCGCTAAGTCGAGCAAGCTCTGGATGATGCACATACAACGGACAGTCTCCTATCGATAACCACCACAGATAGTTCTGCTTCCTAGCAACAAAGAGACACGCGGTTTCTCCTTTCACTTGCTTACACTTTTCTAAGAATGCCTTACTTTGAAAGGTTTCAACAATATTGGTTTCCATAGATTTGAAAGATTGAGGTAATGGTTCCGTTAGACAATCCATAATATATTGCTTCATACTATCAATAGTCGTTACAACTAACTCAGCACTTTCTGTAGAATCGTGCGCATCCAGGATGACCGCAAACTCCCAGCCTTCCTCTAGGTTTACCCAAACCAGACAACCGTCCT
Source organism: Radiobacillus deserti (assembly GCF_007301515.1). Taxonomy (GTDB): domain Bacteria; phylum Bacillota; class Bacilli; order Bacillales; family Amphibacillaceae; genus Radiobacillus; species Radiobacillus deserti. Next base: position 724,299 of record NZ_CP041666.1, on the reverse strand, counting down.
CATTTTTCGTTTGACCAGCAGAGGAGTTGCCTCCAAAACGTCCAACCACCATATGATCAAGCTCAAGTATGTTGATATCATCGATAAAGGTTCTTTCTGATCCTACCCATTTGTACGTCTTCATCTTGCTCCTCCAATCTAACTCTCAGAAAATTGCAGTTCCCCTGTGACTAGTCCGATTAAAATAATAGCTAAAAGGATTGCTACAACCGTTAACAATATCCTTACTAGGACATGTATGGATGGAACAAGGGCTTTTAGCTTATCCCCAAAATGAAGCACAATGAAAACAAATGGTGCCATGACTACTATTGCAATTACATCTACTTTGTCAAACGGTCTTTGTAGATAAGGTTCTGAGATATATGCCATAAAAATTAATAAAGAAAATAAGATAAATTGGATGCTTATGTATTTGATGTACTTCATGTTCACGCTCCTGTTATCTATGTTTTTGCTACCGTAAATAGATTCTATTGAAATGCATCCGCTACTAGATTACTAAACTCTTTAAGATAATAAAGATAATTGGATCCACCGTAGTTGTATCTCTTATTATACATTTTTGCCACAACGACATTGTATTCTGGGATAACCAATAGTGTCGGACCAGTTATTCCTACTATTTGGAAAGAACCTTTCGGGACCCTCTCCCCGATTTCACTTTTTAATGCTGGTTCATCTTGAATGTACCAAAACAATCCGTTATGTGGTAGATGCTTATTATCATAATTGGGACTTTGTACATTGGTAGCTATTTCTATCACCTTTTTCGGTACAACCTGTTTTTCATTTGCAAATCCTTTATTCAAATGCAAGTTCCCCCATAACGCAAATTCTAGGGCAGTTGCGTGCTGATTTGATTCAAAACCGTCATTTGATTGTCCTATTTTATAAGAAGCAGGTTCTTCGGGGTTTTCAATGACTTGGACCAGATTGTTATTCGACTCTATGTACCAATCTGTTTTTGTGAAACTTAACGGTTGAAACACCCTTTCCCTTACTAATTCCGGAAAGCTTTTCCCATAAAGCTTTTGGATTAACTCCGTCATCATGAAGATGTTAACTCCCCTGTATGCCCAATTTGTACCGGGTTCAAATTCACGAAAAACGGATCCATCATCCTTTTCATGTAAGCCGTGAGAATGTGTGACTAAATGTCTGATAGTTGTCGTTCCTAAAAGCTCTTTGTCCAACTCTTCAACATAATCGATGGCATAGTCATCAAGGCTTTTCAATTTTCCATCATAAAGCGCATAGGCAACTGCTAATCCTAAATAACTTTTTCGTGCAGAAGCAAGATTGAATTGAGAATCGGCACTTATAGATCTGGAATTAGGTGAATTTGAGTGCGTTCCACTATAGTGTTCAAGCAGGATTTTACCGTCCTTCAGCATAACTAAAGCAGCTGCACTACTATCATTTCGTTCCTTGATATCCTCTACATAATTAATTATCTTTTTCAGTTTTTTGTCCATATCCTAAACATCCTTGTATTTATCCCTTATCATTGCAGGTAGCATTTCTTCTTTCATCTACTCTTCCCTCTTACTTTTATATACACGAAAAAAAGTGTTAATCCTCCTTAGGATTAACACTTCTTCCCTTATCTCTTTTCTTTACGGGAATCCAAATCTCACTTTTAAAGGTTGGAGAACTTGTTTCCTTTCCTTCATTCCATAGAATCTCAGGTCCGTTCACTTGCTCATATTGGGATGCTGGAAACCATTCTGAATAAATTCTTCCCCAAACATTTTGTAAAGTCTCTGGAAATGGCCCAATCGCTTCAAATACTGCCCATGTGGAAGATCCAACCTCTAAACTATCGAAATGTTCTGGTGCTGGCTTCGTTGTGGCTACACCAATAATATGGTCTAACTCCCCTTGCTCTTCCATTCTTCCTTCTGAGAAATTGGTAGATCCACTAATCAAGCCGGTAGGTTCTACATTAGACAATTCCTTTAACTGAGCGATCTTCTCATGATTTAAGCTTTTCCACATATCATGAATCTCTGAATTTACACCATGAAACTGTATAGGCACCCTTTTTTTCAATCCAACAATACGAAACGCTTCTTTTGTTATAACACGATAATTCATATTACTGCCTCCTTCAATGGATAGTCGGAAGCTCATCGGAGGGAATGCTTTTTATGAATGCCCACCTTTTCTTACCTCGGATGGTGAAATACCATGAAAATGTTGAAATGCCCGAGTAAAGGAATCTGGAGATTGGTAGCCATACTTCACCGCGACATCGATAACTCTCATTTCTCGATTGCTTAAGTCAAATGCAGCCAAAGATAGTCGTCGGCTGCGTATATATTCAGACAGAGACATTCCTGCTAGAAAAGAAAACATTCTTTTAAAGTGATATTCAGAGCAGAGAGCAATTCTCGCAGCCTTACTCATATCTATCTCATCTGTAAGGTTATTCTCTATATATTCCATCGCCTTATTGACATTCTTAAGCATATCCATTTGATGACCTCCTTCTACTCAAAGATAGCAGTATTCTCTTAAGGATATCCGACATTCGGTGCACAATTATGAAGGTTTAACTCCAATCAACAGGGGGCTTCACTAGCTGAACTTTCAATCCTAACTCTTTTGCAGCCGCAAAAATCAGTTCTTTCCGAAAGAAGTAACTTTTATGGCTAACGATCTGATCATTCTCCACTTCTTGATACTGAATATCGTGAAGCTCATTATCCTCTTTCGTAAGTACTACAATAACTGGTCTGCCCCAAAGAATAACCTCTTTTGCATAGTTACCCGGAAGCCCATAGCGAAGAGAGCCCTTCCGCATTTCATCCTTGGAATATTCTTGAAAGCCAAGGAATGCTTCATTATCTGCCTGCTCACTTATTAAAGCTAACAATTGGTCTAAATCCCCTTTGTTAAATGCGTCTAAATAGGCTTGGATGATGGGACTCGTAGGTGGTAAAGATGTTGGTTTACTTTTTGGTTCAATGGATGTTATTTTCTTCCGAGTTCGCTGTACATTGGCATAAACGCCACCTGGAGTACTTCGGACGATACCAGCCACTTCCTCCGCAGAAAATTGGAAAACATCAAATAATAGAAATGCTGCAAGTTGTTTTGGAGACAGGTTTTCTTCTAATGAAATAAGTATTTCTTCTAATAAGAGTTGATCTGAAAAGTGCACCTTTGGTTCTGGAACATCATCCAAAGTCCCAACCACCCGTTTCTGCTTTTTGCATTGATCTAACCAGGTATTCGTTGCTATCCGAAATAAATAGTATTTTTTGTCTGTAATCTCACTCCATCGTAACGGTAGAATACCAAATGATTTGATTAATGTTTCTTGATATAAATCTTCCCCATCCCAAGGTGAGCCTGTAAGGTATCTACAAAAGTTCCAAAGATCTGTGGCATATTCGGATACTATCTGATCGAAGTCCTTTTTGACATCACGTGTTTTTTGAATCAAGTTCCCTTCTAAGTTATTTAACAACTTTTCCATGGAATCCCTCCTTTGTTCTATAAATAAGACGATTAGGTATAGCGGAATTATACGCAATTTAACAATTTTGTAGAAATGAGATCATCCATTGCTGTTTCGTCCTCCTAAATCTAAATCAAATTCCTCTACATAAATAGCACTCCCAGTAATCTCAACTTCTAAGTTTTGTTCATCTCTAGAAACCTGTACCCTAACTCTCCCATCCTTGTTTATTTCTTGCCCCTGTTCCACTACAAGGTTTAAGGGCTTTTCAAAACAATTGTCGATAAAGGTTGCATAATAGGCTCCCATTACTCCGGAAGCAGTTCCTGTTATCGCATCCTCAACGGCTCCTGAATAAGGGGAACAGAAGTGTCTTCCATGCATATCGGCATCTGAATGATACGTCTTTAAACATAACGGGTGGATAGAGGAATCAGGAATTTCCGCCAACACAGATGGAAAAGCTTCCGTATTTGGCATCATTCTCTTAAAGACACTCAGTTCCTTAATTGGCACGATTAACGTCCAATTTCCCGTACTACCATAGACAATCGGCAACTCTGAATCTATATCTTCTGGTGTTATCCCTAGTGAGTTTGCTAATGCTTCTACGTCCCCTTTAAATTTCTTAAACTGTGGAGTTGCTTGTTTCATGGTTATACGTGTTTCATCCTTCGTTTCCGTTATGCGGATTGGAAGCACTCCTGCTTTTGTTTCCATTGTAAATTTCGTTCGGTCTTCTAATAAGCCTCTTGTCTTTAAAGCGTAAACACTAGCCATTGTGGCGTGTCCACATAAGTCCATCTCACGCCCCGGTTTAAAATAACGAATCCCAAGGGTCGCGATGTCTGATTTCGTTATAAAAGCTGTCTCACTGAAACCCGCCCTTAATGCAATCTCTTGCATTTCTGCTTCTGAAAAATCTTCTCCGTTAAGGACAACTCCGGCTGGATTTCCTTTATTCGGTTCCTGACTAAACGCATCATAATGGTAAACTTTTACGGATTTCACTTTTGATCCTCCCTAATTTTTTTGAACATCTATCGTGTGCACTATCTATTTTGATAGGTTCCTTTAATCAAAGTCATACAGTCCCCGACAATCTCTACTTTTTGGTCCTTTACCCGAACAAGGAGCTCGCCACCTCTGTCTGATGCTTGGTATGCTCTAAACTCTGTTTTGTTTAGCTTTTTAGCCCAATAATATGCTAACGCACAATGTGCGGAACCTGTGACAGAATCCTCCATGACCCCTATATGTGGGGCAAAATAACGGGAAACGATGTCATAGTTTTTCGACTCTGACGTTGTGATGATGACCCCGCCATCCAACTTTTTCATCAAATCAAAGTTCGGGTTCACATGTTGGACGATAGACTCACTTTCAACTTCTACTATATAACGATCTTTGGCCCAGGTAATTTCTTGTATTGGAACGTTAGGGAAAACATCTTGCATGTTGTAAAAAGCATCTAAAGGTGTTGATTCGATGACTGGAAACTCGAGCTTTATGCCTTCCTTCGTGTACTCAGCCTTTAATTTCCCTGCTTTTGTTTCAAAATCAATCGGGATATTTTTTTCTACAACCCCCTCACTCCATAGAACATGAGACGCTCCCATCGTTCCATGTCCACACAAGTCGATTTCTTTAGCAGGTGTGAACCAGCTTAATTGATATTTGTTATCCATTTTCCGAATATAGGTTGTAATCGGCTGATTTGTCTCCTTAGCAAACTGCTGCAACCAGTTACCATCCTTTTGTTCTTTTATTAAGACAATGGTCGCCGGATTTCCTTTAAATTCTTTCTTAGTGAAAGCGTTAATGAAAAAAATATCCATTATCTAAACTCCTTTAAAATTTATATCTTATCTAATCTTATCACTGTTTATATGTATCCACTAACACCGAAAGAGCTCACCCTAAATATATGCAAAGGTGAGCTCTAATCAACGTAAAGTTTTATGTATTTTTCAATAACTCTTCGATAAGGATACCATTAATTTTCAATCCTGAGATATCACAATTTGAAATCTCGACTTTGGAAAGATTACAACTGTCGAATTGTGCCTTGGTGAGATCACAGTGGTGAAAACTAACAGGCTTATATTCTTCTTTAGGATTAAAGTTGTGTTCCCCTTCCATTGGCAATACAGCATGATGGAATTCAGTTCCAAAAAGATGAACATGGTCAACAACTGCATGACTAAAGTTAGTATGTTGAATCTTCACCTCAGATAAATCAACATCATTTAACACGACCTTACTCATGTTCACATTATTCATGCTCGTTTTAGCTAAGCTTACATTCTCTATGACCAGTTCCTGTGCATTCACTTCTTTCCACTTTGAACCTGAAATATCGGCTTTTTGTAAATCTACCTTTTTTACATCTAGTGCCATTTTATACCCTCCTTTTTTATGGAATTATCTCTTCTTTATACAAGCGATATATTCTTCATTGGTATTACATTTCCTTTTTCACTCTAGATACTGTGATTCCATCCCCAATTGGAATAAGTAAGGACTCTAGTTTTATATGTTCCGCAACTGACTTATTAAACGTTTTCATAAACTCTGTATATCGTTTAGCCGGCATATTATGATCCACAATAGTCCCACCAGCAAGCACATTATCTGCTAAAATAACGGCTCCTGGTTCAGCAAGCTCAATGCAATAATTTAAATAGTTAAGGTAGTTCTCCTTGTCTGCGTCAATAAAGAAGAAATCAAATTTCTGCTCACTATCTCTTAATTCTTCAAGGCTTTGCAAGGCAGGTCCAATTTTATATTCGACTTGATTCCCATACCCCGCTTTAGATAGATTTGTATAGGCTAAGTTCGCATATTTTTCTTCTAATTCAAGCGAAGTCAATTTTCCTTCCACCCCAAAACCTCTTGCCAAGCATATTCCGCTATAGCCACCAAGTGCACCTATTTCTAGTACATTCTTGGCTTGTGAAATACTTACAAGCAAGGTTAGTAGTTTCCCAGAGGAAGGAGATACGGAAATCGACGGCATTCCATTTTCTTTTATAGATTCCAAGACTTCCTCCAATAATGGATCTTTATTTGTAAAAATAAAATCTATGTACTCGTTTACTTGTTTCATTTGTTTCATTCCCTTCAAAGCTATCTCAAATATCCTCCATTATTAATATCAAAGGTAGCACCTGTGTAGTGCTTTGCTTTATCGGATAATAAAAAAACTATTGTATCAGCAATATCCTCCGGCATTACGGGATGATCCACTAGTTGATGACTTAAGTATTCTTTTTTTCTCCAATCTGGTATCGTCCCCATCATTGCTGTATCTACCATCGTTGGTGCCACTGCATTCACTCGGATATAAGGAGCAAAGTTCATCGCACAGCTTTTCGTCAAACCGAGTATAGCTGCTTTAGATAGGCCGTAAACCGCATCGGAGCTTCCTTCCATTCCGGATACAGAGGAAATATTGACGATAACGCCTTTAGACTGCCTATCTAATAGCTCTTTACCAAACAACTGCGAAAAGTAAACATAGCCCTTTATATTTATATCTAGCACCTTGTCAATCTCGTCTGTTTGGTATTCTAAAATATTCTTTCCTAAATAAATTCCGGCATTGTTAACTAGCCTCGTTATATCGGTGTGCTCCGCGTTTACATATTCAAAGAAGTCAGATACCATTTGGTACTTACTAACATCTAATGGATAAGTGAAAAGAGCGTCTCGATACTCATTTTCTTCTTTTAATTCAATTAGAGACTGTTCATTAATATCACAGGCAATAACGGCCGCTCCTTCGTTTAGGCATTGGTGTACTAATGTTTTTCCAATCCCTGAACCAGCTCCAGTAATGATTACTTTTTGTTTTATTAATGCTCCCAATGATTAATCCCTTCTCTCCATTACTGTTGGTCAATCTAGCGTTTTATAATTGGATAACACTTATCATATTTCCATTTATATCTGTTAAATCAAAACGTTTGGGTTCTCCATCTCTAAAATTGGATACAATCACATTTTTTTCTATTAATTTATTTCTTACTTTTTCTACGTCTTTCACTACATAATTGAATGGAGTGTATGTATCAATCGGTTGAAAACCAGGAACTTGTACAAGATGAAACCCACAATTAGGGGCAATTGCGAGACCACACATTCTCTCATTTTCCCAACGCAATTGGAACCCAAATATCTCTTGATACCAAGCCAAAGATTCCTTAAGATTTCTTACAGGAAGAAACACTGCATCAATACGTTCTACAAATTTTTCAGTTGTTTGATTCATTCTAATCGTCTCCTTGAACTACGAATGTTCTAATTTCTTTTCATCCACTCTTTCGCATTTCCCATTCTTTTCTCGTCAGCTTCCGTTCCTAAACCGCAGTCCCCCCTCTTGGTCCGATGAGAATGCGGAAGTTCATGCTGTGGGTTTCTTCGGTGTACTCATTAATAAAAACTTTTCCAACTAGAATACCTTACTCTATTTATGCTTTAAATCTATCATGATGGTTCCTCCGTTATAGCCATTTGATGTTTTTGTTGATTTCCTTTATTGTCGGTATTGATCATGAGTTGGTTGAAACAAATCTTCTTCTGCATGTCTTACGAGAGAAAAATGGTCCACATTATAATGACCATGTAACGTCTTGTTGTGGTGTGCAATAATTTGTTGTGCAGGCAGTACGCTAGAATCACAGGTCGTATGTCCATCCGCAACTAATGTCACATCAAATCCACTTACAGTAGCTGTTCGAACCGCTGTATCGATACAGTATTCTGTTTGACACCCCATGATAACAAGGTGGTTAACATCATTATCCCTTAAGTGTGCTAGTAGTGGTGTTCCATAAAACGAATTGGTTGCCGCTTTGTTAAAAAATGTTGCAGTTGACGGGACGTTTATATCCTTGTGAACTTGAAACCCCGGTCCTTCTCCACCTGCCACATCTGTATCTCTAATACAAACAACTGGAATATTATTATTGGTTGCCGTTTCGATTACCTTGTTGATTGTTACAATTACTCTTTCCTTCTCATAAACTCCTTTTTCTTCGCTGTTCCCATCCATTAGTTCTTGTTGCGCATCAATGATTAGTAATACTTGATTCATTGCAATTGCCTCCTTATATACTTGTTTTCTTTAGACATTCCATTATTGTATTCTTCAAAACTCCATTCCTTCCACGATAGAACGATATTTAAATGCGTAAAGAAATGATGGTTCTCTTGTGCATATCTGCTGCTTAACAGATCATAATCCCATGAATGTTTTTAGATGTATGTAGTTGCTTAATCTTTCCAAGAATTGTCTCCTTTTTCTTTACTCTTACATTCCACAAAAAAAGCGTTAATCCTTCTTTGGACCAACGCTTCTTCTAAATTACATATATTGTTCTTCTACCGCCATTGCATCTGCCTTCGTTACTTGAACAGTTCCAAAAGGGTGATTTGGTGGCGCGTAAATAGAATACAGCTTTAGTGGGGTTCGCCCCGTGTTCGTCAGGTTATGCCAAGTTCCTGCTGGGATAAAAATCGCTGAGTCCTCATACACACGCTGTTGATAGGTTAGGTTATTTCTGCTTTTCCCCATTTGTACGATTCCTTGCCCCTGCTCCACTCGTAAAAATTGATCAACGTTTGGATGCATTTCAAGTCCAATATCTTCTCCTACTCGAAGGCTCATTAACGTAGTTTGCAGCTGCTTTCCAGTCCACAAAGCAGTTCGATACGTGTTGTTTTGTCTCGTAGCTTCGTTAATATTCACAACATATGGCTGCTGACCGAAATCCTGCAGTCCCATATTTTGATACGGCACAAATTGGTACTGTTCCATCGCATGTGGCGTCAGAGACGGTGGTGGATTATTAAAGCTGTACCTAGGATCGTTCCCATAATTCGGATAATAGGAATAAGGATTGTAGTTCATTGTTCTTCCCCTTTCACACTTTATAAAATTATCCTATGTAGAAAGGGTAAAAATGTCCTTATTCTTTTACTTGATAGGTCTCCAAATTAACTTTATTGCTGTTTTCTATTTCGACTCCTTCCGCTTCTAGGTTCAGTTTCTGCTCTTGGAATCCATCCTCGCGCTTAATCACAATCTCCCCTTTTACATTGACGACTCGATGCCATGGGAGATGATGATTATTACTCATAGAATGAAGAATACGGACAACCTGTCGAGCAGCTCGCGGGCTGCCAGCTAGTCTAGCAACTTGGCCATAGGTCATTACTTTACCTTGTGGAATATTTTTTATAATATGTATTACCTTTTCCGTGAATGGCGTCAACGGATTTCCCCCTTATTGTCTACTGTCTATTCTAATAAGAAAGAGCGTTGATCCTGATTCGAACCAACGCTTCCGTTCCTATTCCTGAACAACAAGTAAGCTATTTCCTTCCGAATCCTTTATCGTGACAAACGAAATATCTGGGAATCGTTCCACTTCTCCTACTACCTCCACATTCATCTCTTTTAGAAACTCTATGGTTTTATCGATATCCTTTGTTGTAAGCGAGAATAGAGGTTGAATAGAAGCCTCAAATGTTTCAGCTCTATGTGCATCCAAAAGTAATACCAAATTATCTAAGGTTACAGGTATCACTTTGTTAGAGGACGGATGGGAAATGTTTATACCTAACAATTTGGAGTACCACCGGACTGCTCGCTCCATATCCTTTACATGAATAAAAATAGAACCGACCGTTGAATGTATTGGATTTTTTGTAGCTGTCATTATTCTCAACTCCTAAACATGGTTATGTTTCTTTCTCAAGGTTACTAAGACAACCCCAATCAAGATTAAAAGTCCACCAGTAAAAAAGTTACTGTCTAACTGTTCGTGTAAAAGCAACCATCCTAAAAGTGCTCCTACAACTGGCTGGAAAAAGAAAAACAAAGACCCAATTCCTGCATCCATAAGCTCCAATCCTTTATTCCAGAGGAAGAATGCTCCAGCAGTCGATACAATCCCAAGGTATAAAACTCCTAAGACGACCCAAGTATCTTGATAATATATTGGGTTGGTTTGAACCTCCCAGACCATGGTTGGGGTCGTAAACACAATAGCAAATAAGACAGCATATGTCGTAATCGTCAATGAAGAAAAACGCTTAGATGCTACTTTGACATACACGGATAAGAGCGCCCATGTAATGGCAGCTCCCACTAGAATAATCGTTCCCCAGAAGTAGGAACCCAGCCTTGTGTCCCAACCTATCACGATAATGACACCAATTGTGGCTAAAATGACAGAAACGACTTTACGTATGGTTAGCTTTTCTTTCAAAATAAATCGAGCAAAGATGACGATGAAGGCTGGTGTAGCGGATGTAATTAAAGCTCCCGTGTGAGCATCGGATAGCTTTGTACCGATAAACTGAAAGGAGATCGATATAAAGTAGCCGATAAACCCAATCCACGCTAATAACAACCAGTCCTTTTTCGTTTTAACTGGATTCGTTTTCCGCGTTTTCAATATCGCAAATAATACAACAAAGGCGATGATATATCTTACCCAAACCAACGTTAATGGCGGAATGAAATCTAACACATATTTACTGACGACATACATGCCACCCCAAAGACTAGCAGCTACGGATAAACAAATGGCTCCGATGATATTATGTTTCATTTTTTAACCTCCGTCTATAGTTTGAGAATCATAAACCTTTCTTCTCAAGACGAGGCATGCCTTTTAAGACTATTCACCCCGACTTAGGCATGAATAGCTGGTTGATCGTTTTCAAACATATCGAAATACAGTCTCATTAAAATATCCTCCTTTTTTTATTAACATTCCTTTTCTATGAAAATGGTAAAATAACAGCCATAATCTAGCCTCTTCCCCTTACTCGATAACTCTAAAATATCGCAAAGACACCTGTTCTTCTCCCGTGTCTGTTTTCGTGATTTTCTTCCTCTGAAACGTAAAGCCTCTTGCTTCATAAAAAGGAATTCCTCTCTGATTATCCTCTTGTACGGACACCCATTGCTCCTTCGCACCTTGTTCTTTCTGTTGCTCCGTTAGAGCCGCTAAAAGAAGTCTACCAATCCCTTTGTAACGATAGGTTTCGTCTACATACAGCACAAAAACCTCACCTATTTCTGGTGCTGTCATTGCACCTCCAATTACACCGACTACTTTGGAATGAACGATTGCAACATGTGTATAGGAGCCCGCTTCGATGTCGTTTAAAATTTTCTCCTGGTTATACCAAAATTTCACGTTCTGTGATTGGTATTCCTTACTTAGCTTTCCTTCGACGGTCTGCTTCCAGCCGATGGAGCAGATTTCAGCTATAGCCTCTGCCTGGTTTGGCTGAGGCCTCTCTATTGAAATGTTCATCATTCCTCTCCCCACTTTCTTACATTTATATTTGTATTCTACTAATATATTTGTATTCTACTAAAAGATGCGTTAATCCTTTTAGATTAACGCATCTTTCATAAGTGTAATTTAGACCTTATCTTTCTTTAACAAATACAAAAACTCTTGCACACTAATATTGGTTCTAGCTGATAACTTCGTATGCTCTTCCGCAACCAAATCAACAATCGTCAATTCTTCCGTATTTAGCTTTTTAATTAAGTACTAATTTCCTTCATATTCTCGATTTCTAAAATTCTCTAATGCTACAAAATGGTATCATCTGTATCTTCATGAATCTTTGAATAGAAAAAGTTTTTTAGTTTTTTATCCATGTGACTTCTCCTGATTTTGTAAAAGATAATCCTTTGCCATGTAATAGGCATGGCTTGTGAAAAGCTGTGTTTGCACTTGGTTTGTTCTGATTAAGCTCCCAAACTGATCAAAATCTACTAACTTTACGTTTATCTCTTCGGTATCATCCAAGTTTTGGTCTGATACTTGATACGCATCTATTAACAGGTAGGTTTTTACCTTATTATTTTGTGTCGCTGGATTCACCATAAATTCCCCTAAAAAAATGGGAGCCGTTTTGGAAGCATAGCCCGTTTCTTCTTGCACCTCTCGGACAAGTCCTTCCTCGTGCGTTTCCCCTTCTTCTCTTTTACCTGCAGGAACCTCCAAGAAAAAATCTCCTCCCGCATAACGGAATTGTTCCACTAGGACGAGTTGGTTTTCCTCCGTTAACACTACCGCGTTGACCCAATCCGAATATTCATTCACATAATACTCGCTAATTACAATTCCGTTTGGAAGCTCACATTGGTCTTTTCTTATATTGCCAAAGGGGCTTTGGTGAACATACTCTGATTTTAACGTTTTCCACTTTTTCATAACTAGCTTCCTACTCCTTCCTTTCGTATTTGTTCCACATGATATAGTTATAGATTAATTGAATAAGCAAAATGACAAAGATAAAAATTGAAATTAGAATGTTGAATACCCCTTCCATGTTTAGAAACACAATAACAGGAATATAAAGAAAGATTATAAAAGGAACTGTCCACAAGGTCCGAATCATTTTTCTGCGATAGGTTAATCGATAATATGAAAGAACAAACCCTTTATCTTTCTTTTCCTTATCTTTATACACGAAGGACATAATTACAACAACGATCAATGAAGCAATGATAGGAAAACTTAGATAAAAATAATACAACTTATCCCCTCCCGCTACACTCATAACTTAATCCTAACATACGCTACAATCAAAAAGACCGTCCCTTTGACGGTCTAATCATAAAGGTTTATTCTTCTTCATCTTCCCGGTATTCCAAAATATCTCCTGGCTGGCAATCTAGTGCTTTACATATTCCTTCTAATGTCGAAAATCTTACCGCCTTCGCCTTTCCGTTTTTCAAGATGGAGAGGTTCGCCATCGTAATGCCTACTTTTTCTGAAAGCTCGGTAACGCTCATTTTTCTTTTCGCAAGCATCACGTCTACATTTATAATAATTGCCACAATTACCACCTCAGACCGTTAAATCGTTTTCTGCTTTTATTTCCAAAGCATTTAAAAGCAATTCTTTTAGTACACCTGCAAACAGTGCAATTACGAGAGAAGAGCCACTAATGGCAAGTCCTATTAAACCAATTCCTGGGTGTAAAGCATGTTGCGTCATTAAAAAAATCATCCCTATGACAAAAATACCTATAATAGCAACCGCACAGTTTCGAATAAATCGAAGGGAGCTTACCGAAGAATGTGAAAAAGCATGGTTTTGATTAATATATTTTAACAGCTTATAGGCATGAAATAGTGCAAGATTAAATGGAATCAAGGAAGTCCATAAACCAATAAGGACTGGATTCTTCAAATAAGCGTATTCCGGATTTTGTCCAGCTGCCGTTTTTGCTAGGTCAGGTAATAGGATGAAAGCAAATCCTAACGCAAAAATCGCCATTATAAAAATTACAATTTTTAATATTAAAGTTTTTGTCTGTTTCATCAAAGCACCTCATTCAATCATGGATTACAATTAGTTTATATTATCATTTATTGATAATCAATAAATATTTGTTATTAATTATGGTGAACCACCCCAAAAAAGAGCCTTTCCTAAAGAGAAAAGCTCTAATCGTTATTAGTATTCATCTATGTTGTCAGAAGGTAACCCTGCTTCAATATAGCTCCGAACTAGTTGCCAAGCCCCTTCTTTTTCCTCAAAGGTTTCAAAAAACAAATTGGCAGTTGGTACTCTTTTATCATTCAATCGAATCGTAGCCATCAAGACGACCATTTCTTGATTAGGATGCAACGAATAATGATTCAGCTGTTTCAGCTCCCACACTCCATCAGACTCCTGCACAAATTGGAAGCCTTGCTCCCAGCCATTTATGGATTCCTCATATCCGAAATCCATCAGCTCCCCTCTCCTGATTTCTCTTGCTTGATAATCTTTTGCTATGTATTCTTTCATCTTGTCTAAGTCACAAGTTGTCCACGCTGTTTTGTATTGCTCTAACCAGTTTTGAAAATCCATCTTCATTCCCCCTTTTTTACCATTATACATAAAGAAAGGATACAAAAAAGAGAAACCCTTACTTGGGTTTCCCTAGCTTTCATCAAGCTGCTGGACTTGATACAGGTTATAATAGCCACCTTTTCGTGCCATCAGCTCAGAATGTGAGCCTACTTCACTTATTTTTCCGTTTTCGATGAGCACGATTCGGTTGGCATGTGTAATCGTAGCCAGTCGGTGTGCCACAATAAATGTTGTCCGGTCAGAAGCTAATTTTTCTAGTGCTTCTTGAATCAAGTGTTCACTTTCTAAATCTAAAGCGGAGGTTGCTTCATCCAAAATGAGCAACGGTGGATTTTTCAAGAACACACGGGCAATCGCAATCCGTTGTTTTTGACCACCAGAGAGCTTCACACCACGCTCCCCCACTAGCGTGTCATATCCTTGTGGGAGATTCGAAACAAACTCATGGGCATTCGCTGCTTTTGCTGCTTGGATTACCTCTTCATCTGTTGCATCAGGTTTTCCCATGCGAATATTCATAGCAATCGATTCACTAAATAAAATGTTATCCTGCAACACCATCCCAATTTGGTCACGTAAGGATCGTGCTTTGACGTTTCGAATATCTTGACCATCAATAAGAATGCGTCCATCCGTCACATCGTAAAACCTTGGGATAAGACTAATCAAGGTGGATTTCCCTCCACCACTCATCCCAACAAACGCAATTGTTTCTCCTCGTTTTACATCTAACGATACATTTTCCAGAACAAGCTCTTCGTCATCTGCATATCGGAACGAAATATTTTCGAGAGAGACATCCCCTTTTACTCGTTGTAATTCTGGTGATCCCTCTTCATCGACAATATCATATTCTTCATCGATAAATTCAAAAACCCGATCCATCGAAGCAATCGATTGGGTCAATACGGTAGAAGAACTAATTAACCTTCTCAACGGACTATAGACTCGATCCATATAACCAACAAACGCGGCAATGGTACCGATCGTAATGTGTCCAGATATAGCAAAGTAACCTGCGAAGCCTACTACCAGAAGTGGTGCCAAATCGGTTATTGTATTCATGACCGCAAAGGTTCGGGCATTCCACTCCGTATGCTGAATGGCTTTTGTTAAGAAGTTAGAATTTTGATTATTGAATTGCTCTTGCTCGTAATCCTCTAACGCAAAGCTTCGCGTTACTGGTATGCCTTGTACCCGTTCATGCAAATGGCCTTGAACCTCAGCTAAGGCTTGGGAACGTTGACGAGTGAGCTCACGTAATCGTCCATAAAAGATTTTGACCGATAGCCCATAAAACGGAAATAACGCAATGGCAACTAGCGTCAACCAGACATTCATGGTTGCCATAATTACAATCGCAATAATTATCGTCACCATGTCTAACCAAATATTCATAAGACCAGTCATCACAAAGTTTTTCGTTTGCTCTACATCATTTATAACCCGAGAAATAATTTCGCCTGTTTTCGTTTGCGAATAATACCGAAGACTCAATCGTTGAATATGATCGAATAATTTATCCCGAATATCGTATAGTATTTTGTTTCCAGTCCACTGCGCTAAATATTGACGGAAATACTCAACGGGAGGCCGAAGGATTAAAAAGACCCCAAATGCTAATCCCATCATCCAGAGGAGCTTACTCATTTTTTCATCTGAAGTAAGATCATTTGCACCAATAATATTATCAATCACATACTTCACAATAAGCGGCATCAATAAAGGAATACCAAATTTTATAATTCCAATCAGAACTGTCATTAATATTTTCCATTTGTATGGTTTTACGAATTGCATATAGCGTTTTATAATTTCCACTTCTGTTCACCCCATCCTGTCGCCTAACGAAATAAAACCTTGTCACCATGAAGGGACAAGGAAACTCTATCTCATCGTTATGCTTTTATCTATACGTTAAGTACAATTCATACCATTGATCGACGAACTCTGGAGAGAAAGGACCTTTGCGTTGGCGTATCCACCGAACAAGATACTCCACATTATTCTTCAAGATATGGTCTAAAACTTCCGGATAGTTCATTTGAGCTTTGTGGAGCTCATATTCGTCTTCATCCAGTAAGGTAAACGTCATATCTGGAAAAACCTTTATATCCAAGTCGTAATCGATATATTTCAGTGCTTCAGCATCGTACACAAATGGCGAGCTTATATTACAGTAATAATAGATTCCATCTGTGCGAAGCATTCCAATAATATTAAACCAATATTTTGAATGAAAATAGCAGATAGCGGGCTCTCGCGTAATCCAGGTTCTACCGTCACTTTCAGTGACTAGCGTTTTATCATTCGCTCCGATAATGACGTTACGAGTTGATTTGAGAACCAAACTATTGTCCCAAACGCGATGGAGCTGACCATCATGCTTATAGCTGTGAATTTGAATTGAAGAACCAGGAGCTGGGCCAGCCATCCTATCTTTCCTTTCTATAAATGTTAAGATTTTGTAAGGATTATCTATAGCATATTATAACGATAATGCTAGGTAAATGGAAATGATAGGGACTGTTGTCTAAATACATAAAAAGAGGCTCTCCACGTTATTGGAGAGCCTCTTTCTTCATTATCGGGTTGGATTCGTTTTGGGAGTTACTTCTTTTGTTGAGACTTTTTGTTTTTCTGTCTTACAGATTGAGCGTCAGTCTCAGAAGCAAACTCTGTACCAAACTGTTGACCTTGAGAAGCCGCTTGGTTTTGACGTTGTACTTCTTGTACGTCAGTACCAGTAACTGTTTTGTTCTTCTTTGCCATCTCTATCACCTCCGCGCTAATTAATTTGTCCCAAAGTGGAGTTGAATATCCAGATTTAGCGCAGAAAATTTTTCTAATATCACGGTCTAGTTCTTCTAGTGTTTATCGTATACATATAAAGAAATTAGGCAAAAATAACAACATTCAAGACTGTTCATTTAGGAGGATTTGACGGATTTTTTGATGAGAAACCGGAAATGGATAATCATCGATATGTGTTTTAGAGACGAAGCAAACATCATCCGGGTCTAACGATAATGAATCATCGGTTTTACAGCGTATGACTTCTAAATCCCAAGTTAAGTGGGAAAATACATGATTGATATCGGTTAGTTTATGTCCAACTGTGACAGATAAACCATATGCTTGTTGGATCCATTGCTTTGCAAATTCTGGATCAACATCCGATAAATCCATCATCGGAAACTGCCAAAGATTAGCTAACAGTCCGGAATCAGGTCGTTTCTCTATTAGTACGTCCCCTTTCGTATTTTCAATGACAAGGGCCCAATACCGCTTCACGTTCTTTTTCTTTTTTGTAATCTTAATCGGTAATTCGGTTTGTCTCCCTAGCTTAAAGCCCTCACAATGTGCTTGAACCGGACATAGTAAACAAGAGGGAGATTTTGGTGTACAAACTAAAGCACCTAATTCCATAAGCCCTTGATTAAAATAAGAAGGATTATCAGGATCGATTAATTCTCTAAGAATGGCTTCGAACGTTTTTCTTGCTTTTGGCTTTGCGATATCTTCTTCTATGAAATAGATACGCGACAGAACACGCATGACGTTTCCGTCTACGGCTGGCTCAGGCTGATTGTATGCAATACTAAGAATTGCACCTTTCGTATAAGGACCAATTCCCTTTAAGGAAGAGAGCTGTTCTTCGTTGTCCGGGACTTTTCCACCGTAAGTAGCCACTACTTCTTGGACGGCGTTTTGGAGGTTCCGTGCACGGGAATAGTATCCTAGACCTTCCCAAGCTTTTAAGACTTGCTGTTCTTCAGCTTCAGCTAAGTCATGGACCGTTGGAAACTGCTCCATGAATCGATTGAAATATGGGATGACCGTATCGACTTTTGTTTGTTGTAGCATGATTTCGGAAACCCAAACCTTGTACGGATCCTGATCCTGGCGCCATGGCAAATCGCGCATTTCCGATTCGAACCATGTAATCAATTCTCGTCTAAATGCATGTATATCAACCTTTTCAAGGTATTGGCTTATTTGTTTCGTTGTCATGTTCTTCATCCTTCATGTTACTATAATTTTAATGTGAAACAATTCATTACAAGGAGGACCTTTAATGGATACAGGGACTCACATCGTGATGGGAGTCGCACTTGGGGGTTTAGCAACACTAGACCCCGCTGTACAGGCAGATCCAACCTTATTTAATGCAATTATGGTTGGAACTATCGCCGGCTCCCATGCACCAGATTTTGATACTGTATTAAAATTAAGAAGTAATGCTGTCTATTTAAGACATCACCGAGGAATCACGCATTCTGTTCCAGCTGTTATTTTTTGGGGGATTGCGATTTCCTCTCTTATATACGCATTCGTGCCAAGTGTAGATTTTATGCACCTTTGGCTTTGGACATTTCTAGCAGTCGTCCTCCACGTGTTCGTGGATATATTTAACGCTTACGGCACCCAAGCCTTCCGACCATTTTCCGACCGGTGGGTAGCGTATGGGTTTATCAACACGTTTGATCCGACGATTTTCGGTTTTCACGTTATTGGCATTCTAGCTTGGGTCTTTGGTGCACATCCTGGATTTACATGGCTGATTATTTATTCGATTCTCATCCTCTACTATATTAAACGTTACATGGATAAGCGAGAGATCATTCAAGCTGTAAAAAAACGGTTCCCAGACGTACATGAAATTCAGACATCCCCAACGATGAAACAAAATAAATGGAGATTAGCCATCACAACCGATAATTATTATTACGTAGGCCGTTATGATTACGGAAAGCTTGAAATTGTAGATGAATACTCACGAAAACCATTACCGCAAAACCCATTAGTGAAAAAAGCGAAAAAAGATAAAAACATCTCAGCATTTTTATCGTTCTCCCCTGTTTACAGATGGGAAATCAATTATTACGATGACTACTCAGAGGTTCGTTTTATCGACTTGAGATACAGAACGAAGGGACATTATCCCTTCGTTGCCGTCGTAAAAATTGATGATGATTTACAAATTATCAGCTCATACACAGGATGGATTTTCTCCGAACAAAAATTGCAGAACAAATTGCTAACAGAATAACAAAGGCTGGCACTGGCCCAGCCTTCTTTTAATGGAGTCGCAAGTTCTTTTTCGTGTACTTTTCATACTTCGGATTGTTCAAGACGACCTGGTGCAGATTGGGGCCATATTGTTGAATCCATTTCATGACGATTTTTTCTGTCGTTTCACTTCCCTCATATTTACGACCAGCTTTTGCACGAGTAGCTTCGAAGTCCTCCCAAAGCAGCTCTACAATTGTCCGAGCTTCCTGAATATCAATATGCGGATTGTTTGAGTATAGCTGTTCAGCTAAACGCTGAAAAATCTTATCCATTGGTTGAGCTCCTTTCTTATTGGTCCAAGTTGAAGTTTTATCGGCGCTATTTGACTTTGAAATTTTTATCAGCGCTTTTTCCGGGATATCAGCGTTTATTTTTATATTTCAGCGGAAAATTACAGATATCAGCGAAAATTTTCTTTTATCAGCGATTATTTTTTTATCGGCGTTTACGACCAGGATATCGGCGCTCTCAGAAGATACTACGTTCCAAGACATGCCAGCAGTCCTCTTACATAGACACTCGAAAATTACACATGCTAGTAAAGCATCACTTAGATGCCACTTCATATGGAGGTGTTTCGAATGCGTAATAAGAAAAAAGGATTTCCAGAAATGAATATGGACGGCATGCCACGTGCACGGGCTAAGTTTAGTCCAATGCGTGCAAATGGTACGATTAATACGAAGCCACAGCAACGTATGAAGCAGTCCTCACATCGCAATTCTGGGGGGTTTGAAGGATGAGTAAAAATCCAATTTTTAATAACCTATATCAAGATCCATTTCAGTCTCCACGCGCGAAACGAAAGCATGCTTCCCAACAAGTGAATGGGGAAACGAGAAAGTCTCAAGCCGAGATTATTACCCAAAGAATGTCCACGACACTTTATAAAAGATAGAAGGGGATCATCCCCTTCTATTTTTCAATCCTTTTAGCTAATAGTGAAATGGGAACTGCTTCTTGTTTTTCTACTTTCTGTCCTAGAAGATTAATGCGATGCCCCCAAGCGAACACTCCATTTATGTAATCAATGAGGAAGTGCTGGCCTGGACTACCTTCTAATTCATATGTTTCTCCAGACTTATAATCACCTGGATTTAACAAATACGCATACGCCATTTGCATTTTGCGTTGGTAAATTTGATATTCACTTACATTACCAAGTTGCTCTGCTTTTTGTGCCTTTTCTTTAAAGGATGCTACCTCTTGTCTTAATTCTTCTACGGTTAATTCACTATATCTTCTTTCCAATGATGACACCTCAATTTTTATTCTATCTCCATTTTACCAAACCTCGGTCAAGAAAGAGAAACGTAGCGGATTGACAAATGCAGCCAAGCCGCATAAATCTTGGATTTTGTGTATAATGGCTTTGTTGATGGTATTAGCGTTAGGATGGATTTTATTAACGTTAATTGGGGATTTATTAACTTAGAAAGAGAATTTATTAACGCTCACAGTCCATCCGGTCCACCCCACCACAACGAGGACAATCCAAAACACAGGGAGTATGAACACATGATTAAACTTTTCGTATCAGATTTAGACGGAACACTCTTAGAAGAAGACAAGCAAGTGTCCGAGGAAAATCAAACTTACATAAAAAAACTCACCGAACATGGAATAGAGTTTGCCGTTGCAACGGGACGCTCGGACCGAGATATCGTTAAACTCATGGAAGACATGAACGTAACAGGACATCGTGTTAGTCAAAACGGAGCATTTGTCTTCAACAAGGGCAATGAAGCCATCTTTTCCGGCACATTTGATCGTTCGCTGATTAGTGATATCCACGAATTGATTGAAGCCGAATATGATTTCTTTTTCGTTTCCACAGCAACGGATCTCTATGTGACAAAGAAAACCGAAGAGATGCGTCGTGCCGAAGAAGCACACTTTTTCCCACTCGTAGAAAACAGAGACTTAATCAACTTATACGGTAAAAGCGTCTTCCCGACTAAAATTTCCATTGTTGGGGATACAGAACGCATTCTAGAACTAAAGAAAAAAGTCGACAACCGCTTCGGTCCCGACATCGAAAGCTATTTATCCGATGAACATTGTGTAGATATCTTACCAAAGGGTATAAGTAAAGCAAGCGGCATTGACCATTTACTCCACTTGTACAATCTAAAACCCGAAGAAATTGCCGTTGTCGGAGATTCGTTTAACGATGTTCCGATGATGCAGATGACGCCGAATAGCTTTGCGATGTCACACGCTCGCGATGAAGTTAAAAAACATGCTCGACATATTGTCGACCATGTTCATGAAGCCATTCGTTATTTTCTTTAAAACGTATCCTGTTCTGTCACATATTCATCTAAGAAACGCTCAATTGCATCTAAGTTAAAGCCTTTACGAAATAAAGCAGCCTTTATTTTAAGTTTTAGCTCTTGACCAGATGCTTTTTTCTTATATTTCCATAGCAGCTTTTCACCTTGGTGCACGACAGCATTCCATTCTTCATTTTCGTCCTTTCCATCATGGATATCTTTCGTTGCTTCTACGATGACGTTTTGTGGAAACCCTTTTTGCATTAAGGTTTGCAGGATTTGTTGCTGCTGATGACGAAAGGATTTTTTACTATTTGTTTTTAGCTTTTTCTGAATCCATTTACGGGCAAATTCCAGCTGTTTATCAAAAGAGAAAATCGTTAAGACTTCATCTGCGATTTCAGCTGTGACCCCTTTTTCCTTTAACTCTTGCTTTAGTAAAAGCGGGCCTTTGGTCGTTGTATTCAATCTTGTGCGCACAAACGCCGTCGCAAATTCGCGGTCATTGATCAGCCCTTCCTGCTCCAATCGCTCAAGGACGGGCGGAATCTGCTCTGGCTCGATTTCCTTTTTTTCCAGATAATCGATTATTTCTTTGCGAGAACGCATTCGATAGCTTAAAAACTGAATAGCAAGATTATAAAATTTATGTTGATTATCTTTTCGCTGCAAGAGCTCTAAGGTAGGCTCGTCCAATTCCTGACCTTTACGCAGCTGAAATTGGATTAAAATATCTTCGTCTACGCTGAAGGCATATTCGGCTTTCGATCCTTTTTCAATGAAAATATTAAAGCGACTTTTATTTTTTTGTTGAACAGTAATCTTTGCAATTTTCACCATGCACTTCACCTCTTTGTTTAAATTGTAGCATATACGTTCGGTTTTTTTCTTGAAAAAACAATGATGGAGGGAAGAAAATGAACATCTTAATCTCTGGGGGAACAGGTTTTGTCGGAAAGAAACTAACAAAAGCGTTACTTCAAAAGGGAAATCAGGTCTTTATCCTTACTCGCTCCCCTCAGCAACACGCTAGTACAAGTGACATCCAATATATAAGCTGGGAGTCCATACACGGTCTACCCGCATTGGATGCGGTAGTTAACCTAGCCGGTGAGTCCTTGTTTGGCCGTTGGACATCTGCTAAAAAAGAGAAAATCTTAGCTAGCCGTATTAACGTCACAGAAGCACTCGTCTCTTTTATAAAAGAATCTAAGCAAAAGCCTAAGGTTCTTGTTAACGCTTCTGCGATTGGATTTTACGGCACATCTAAGCAGGCGACTTTTACTGAAAACATAACTACACCAGGCTCCGATTTTCTAGCACAGGTCGTCCAACAATGGGAAAATGCTGCTAGCCAAGCAGAAAATTTAGGGGTACGTACCGTTTATGCTCGGTTTGGCGTCATCCTCGGAAATGAAGGTTCCCTTCCGCTTATGGCATTACCCTTCCGTTTGTTTGCAGGAGGGAAAGTAGGTTCAGGTGAGCAGTGGATGTCTTGGGTACATATAGATGATGTAATTGGGTTGATACAATTTGCCTTGGAGCAAAATCAAGTCCGTGGGCCATTAAACGTAACTGCACCTCATCCATTGAGAAATGAAGAACTTAGTAAAGAGCTTGCAACAGCTCTAAATCGCCCTTACTGGTTGCCTGCACCTAGCTTTGCATTAAAGCTTATGCTCGGGAAGATGAGTACGCTCGTATTAGATGGTCAAAAGGTTTTACCAGCCGTTGCAGAGGAACATGGTTATACGTTCCAGTACCCATATGTTCGCTCTGCTTTACAAGCAATTTTTGGTAAGTAAAAAGACGATTCTAATGCTATAATCCTGCGGTTTTCAACAACCGCAAACAAAACTCGACTAAAATAATAACAGTAGCTCCTTTCCTCTCACAAAACTGTCGAATTTTTTGTTTAAAAAGTTGTTTGCATTTCTCCATTTTTTGTGTAATATAATCATGTAAATGATTTGCACTTACATAGGGAAGGCAAATGGTGCGCCACCAGTTTGACTGGTTCTAGTGGGTTCGATTCCCACCCCGAATTTTTGTTGTTTTTCAAATGAAAATTCGAGGGGGTTTGAACAGCACTAGAGCTATGGGCTTATAGTGTATTTTCAACCTCTCGTAAAATGGGAGGTTTTTTAAATGCTTAAAAAGCGTGAGTTGCATGATGCACCTACTTTGTATGACTTAATGACTCATCCGCAAGTGTTCCCATATGTGAGACATAAAGCTTATTCCCTCGACGAATTTTACTTCTTATCCAAGCAAACGATGGAAGCAGAAGAAAACGGAGAGCTTATCTCTAGAACGATCTTGGATGAATACCATCAACCGATTGGTACAATCAACCTATTTGATATAAACAATAAATCAGGGTTTTTAGCGACTTGGATTGGGCAGCCATACTTTGGAAAAGGCTACAACAAAATGGCGAAGGAAGAATTCCTCGAAGAACTGTTCCTAATCCACGAAATGGAAGCTGTCTTCATTAAAATTAGAAAGACAAACACTCGATCTTTAAAAGCCGCTCTAAAACTCCCTTACATTTCCCTCGGAAACATTTTATATCCAAACGTGTACGACAGGATTAATAGCGAAAATGCTGTGTACGACTTGTTTGTCATCACTAGAGAGAACTACATGATTCATAGGGAATTTGTTGCAAATACAAACGAAGACGAAGCCGTAGTATAAGTACCTCACATCGTGGAATCTAGTCCCGACCGAATCCACGATGTGAGGTTTTTTCATGAAAAATGGGCAGATTGTTTTCATGAAAAGAAGTTTTAATGTTGTGAAACCGGGTATATTACTATCACAAGCGAGAAAAAGTGCTTGTGAATAAAACTTATCCACAAGGTTGTGCACAATGTTGATAACCCTATTAACCTAAACAACCATCGTAGATGAAAATGTGAATAAATTTTTGTTAATCTTTCCACTCTTTTTTGTGGAAAATGTGGATAAACTTTTTCAAACTATGTGTATAAAGCCTTTCATTTGTGGATAATACTGTGAATAAGTGATTGTTCTTCTCAAAGTGAATGTTTCTAACCCGATTCCTCCCCTTTTTCGGTATAGAGAGCTAGAAAACAATCCATTAAAAAACTCGACTTCCCACTATCGGAAGTCGAGTTTTTTATTCTATTCATGTAAATTTAGCACAACAGATTTCGTTACCGTCATGGATTCAATACTTTTACGAATCCCTTGTTCTCCAATTCCTGACCCCTTTGTGCCTAGGAATGGGAAATGGTCAGGTCCTCTTTGTGTTTTTCCGTTCAGTTGTACGGTCCCTGCTTCTATTTCATCCGCAACGACAAATGCATCGTTTATGTTTTCAGTAAATAAACTCGCTTGTAAGCCATATTCCGACTTGTTCGCAATACGAATGGCTTCTTCTTTAGAAGAAACACGGATAACTGGTAATACTGGACCAAATGGTTCTTCCCAGGCTACGCGCATGTCTTCTGTTACGTCATCTAATAGTGTTGGATGAATTAAGTTTTCAATTTGCATCCCGCCCAGAACCGTTTTGGCGTTTTTAGCGACCGCATCATCAATCAGTTCTTTAACAAAATTAGCTGATTTCAAATCAATTAGCGGTACAACATCTGCATTATCCCATGGAGACCCAACAGATAGTCCTTCGATTCTTTCTTTTAACTTCGCAACTAATTGATCCGCTACCGAGTCTAGAACGAGGACACGCTTGATAGCTGTACATCTTTGACCAGAATACGAAAATGCCCCACTTACAATCTCTTTTGCCGCTAAATCTAAGTCTGCATCCTCTAAAACAATGGCAGGGTCTTTCCCGCCTAGTTCAAAGGACAATGATTTCATCGTCGTTTTCTTGGCAATATCGTTTCCTACCGCTGTACTTCCGGTAAAGGAAATCATATGAACAGCTGGATGCTGCACCAAATGATCCCCAATTACACTTCCTCTCCCCGTCGCAAAAGCTACTAATCCATCCGGTAATCCAGCATCCTTTAATGCCTCTATCATTGCTTGACCGGTTAAGGCACCTTGTGTAGCTGGTTTAAACACCACTCCATTTCCCGCAACTAAAGCAGGTGCTAGTTTAGCAGCTGCTAGATTAATTGGATAGTTAAAAGGAGAAATTGCTAAAACAATTCCTACTGGTTTTCGTGTCGCCATTGAAATTCTTGAGCCATTATCACTCGGAAACTGGTTGGAACGTGTTAATTGACCGTCCATCCGAAGCCCGTCCTCCGCTGTATATCGAATAAAGTCAACCGTTCTTTCTACTTCGGTAACGGAAGCTTTATATGGCTTTCCAACTTCTTTGGTAATGATATCTCCGATTGCTTCTTTCCTTTGAAGCAATAGGTCTGCCCACTTATATAGTAAATCTGCACGTTGATTGACAGGTGTCTTCGCCCAAGATTTTTGCTCTGTTTCCGCCTTCTCAATCAGAGCATCAATTTGCTCCTTGGATAAGGATGGTACTTCCCCAAGCTCTTCTCCATTCACTGGTGACTTGATTTTAATCATTTCTGACAATGTATCAATTGTCATTGTAAAAATCTCCTCCTTAGTTTTTGAACTCCCTTTCTCTCTCTAGTTATTTTGTTGTGCTTTCTATTAAAGAACACCAGAAAAGGAATTGCAACAAAAACGCACACTTCATTCTCATAATGATATAATTTTCGTAATATTCATTCTATTTTATAGATTGATTAGTGGGATTTCGATTTATTATGTAAAATTTTGATTATTTATGCAAAAACACCAATTAAAAAATCGCTCCCTTAATGGAAGCGATTACTTTGATTTTTACATATCATTCTTCAAAATAGCAAACGGCTAACACATTACCATCAAGGTCCTTAAAACTAAATTCTTGTAAATCACCATGATCCACAATTTCTCCAACCTCTACGTCGTGGGACTTTAAATGCTGATATGCCTCCTGTATATCAGATACATAGAAATTAAACTGTATATCTTCGATTGGTTGGAAGTTTTGTTCGGATTGAACTAATGTAAGTGGAGTTTCTCCAACTTCCATCGCTGCATACCCTTCCTCTATCACCCACCTCACTTCAAATCCTAACACTTGCTTATACCATTCTATGGCTTCATCAAATCGTTTCACTTTTAAAAATACAGTGTCTATCCGTTTAAATATCTCAGACAAATCTCTCACCTCTTTTAAAGAATAGTAGAATCTCTACCTTTACTTTAATCCAAATTAGGAAAGATAAGTAGTGATTTCTTAATAAACCTTTGTGAAAAAGACGACCAATTAGGTCGCCCGTGTTAATAGTCTTCTAGTTCGTACTGTTGAGTTCCACTGGTTGTACCTGTAGAAATTTTACGTCCATATTTCCATTCCTCTTCGCCTTCCAACTTGAAGAAGACATGATAATAGCTTTGTTCGTATTCTAATCCCTTTACCGTCGTTTCTTTTACTCTTACTTCAATCTCTAATTGAGTAGCATGATCTTGCGGTAATCCCATTACTGTCGCATTTATAAAATTTTTCTCCCCATAAGGGATTACTTCTAATATCTTATATTTATCAATCTCAGGATTGGCATCTAGCTGCTCTTCCACTAATTGTTGTGCGTATTCTTTTTGACTCACACTCCCTGTTGCAAAATAAGTAAATGCTCTAACAACAAATATTGCAAATAAGATAGTACCTAAAATGGTAATAAATTTTTTCATCTTTTCCTCCTGAAACAAAACGAGTAGTACTATTTTACCATTTGATTCAGTGGAATTGGTAATCTTTTTTGCAGACTACTTTAACCTCCCTAAACACAGGGAGTACCTTGCAATTGACACGCATAAGTCGAGCCTTTAAAATAAATCTTGTCGGCAAAACATCATACGGGGCATTAGCTCAGCTGGGAGAGCGCTACACTGGCAGTGTAGAGGTCAGGAGTTCGAGCCTCCTATGCTCCATCTATGTAAACCCTTAATATATAAGGGTTTTTTCTGTTTTTTAGAGGTGAGAAACTTGTGGGATTTCTTTTGTGGTCATAATTTGGTCATAAAACACGCTTTAACCGAAGATTGCTTGACTAATTTGATTAACAGCTTGGCTTTGCATACTCGGTAAAAGATGGCTATATGTGTCCAATGTTATTCGTACATCTGCATGACCAAGACGTTCCGCAACAATCTTGGGATGCATATTTAATTGCAAGCAAATGGTAGCATGAGTATGACGTAATCCATGAAAGCGGATTTTCTTCATATCGAGCTTTTCAATATTACGATTAAATGATCGTCTTAAATTGCTTGGATTTATGGGTGTACCTACATTGGTGCATACAACTAAATCTAAATCTTTAAATGCACTTTCCGATTCAATTTTTATCTTGCTTTGTCTGTTTGGATGCTTTTTAAGGACTATTAGTGTCTCTTTTGTAAGAGGAATCGTACGTAAACTGCTTTTATTCTTAGCACCTGGCTTTAGCTTCTTTCCATCATTGCTTAGAGTCTGACGAATCGTTAGCTTCTGTCCTTTAAAATCAATGTCTTTCCATCGTAAGCCTAAAATTTCGCCTTGACGCATACCCTCTGCGACAGCAAGTTGGTATGCAATGAATAACGGATCATCATTGGTGTTATCTAAGAAAAAGCGAACTTCATTTGAATCCCACACTTCAACTACCGATGGTTCTCGTTTCGGTCGATCGACGGAATCAACTGGATTCTTTGCGATCCATTCCATCTTCATTGCGTAATCGAAACAACTTTTTATGACCGTATGAATTTTTTGTACGGTTGTACCTGATAATTCTGCTTCTTCATAAAGATGGTCATAGAATTCTTCAATATGATATGTTTTAACCTTATCAATTTGCTTTTGATGGAAGTAGGGTTCAATATGCTTATCTACAAGGATTTTATATCCTGTGAAGGTCGTTTCTTGCACGTCACGCTTTTTCTTCTTTAACCATTTTTGTGACAATTCTTCCATCTTCATTCTCGTAGGCTCTACGTACATCCCGTTATTAATTTCATACAACATCTTATTCTTTGCTATTTCCGCTTCTCGCTTTGTCTTGAAGCCTCTTCTTCTAATTTGCTTCGGATTTCCATTCTTGTTATTGATTACGTAATACCAAGTATTTCTTTCTTTATCTTTTCCTACTGACATATTACATTGCTCCTTTTGAGTTTCATAATTTCAAAGGGAGAATGCAGAAATCTGCACATCTCCAATGCTAACATTGATTGAGATGTAACAGTCATTTGCCTTATCTCAATCATGTCTAAAATACGCTTACTTGTCAACGATTTAACCGATAGTTCTTTCCCTTTTAAGCGGTTTTCTCACCGTTCAACCAATCAATGAAAACTTGTTTTGCGACTTTAATAGACTTTCCAACTCTTACTGTATGAAATTGTTCTGAATGGATTAATTCGTATGCTTGACGGCGACCAATGCTCATAATTTTTTGGATGTCCTTAACGTTTAGTACGAGGGGGTAATTTGAGAAGTCGATATTATTCATTTGAGGATCTTCCTTTCTTGTTGTAAAAATTTAGGAGAATTGTTTCTTGTAAATGGGGAATAGGAATAGATTATTTTTCTACTGTTCCAGTAAGCCAATTAATTAGCACTTCTTTTGCAATAATTATTCTCTTACCGTCTCTTACGATTGGAAACGGTGCTGACCTAATTAACTCATAGGCTTGACGACGACCAATTCTTAGAATCTGTTGAATGTGACTTACTTCTAACAAATCGGGATAATCAGTTAAGAAATGATACATTTGAGGGGACTTCCTTTCTTGTTGTAAGATTGAGGGTGATATGAAGAGGATGGTCACTTATGTCCTTCTGTGACCTCCTGTAATTCACATTATACTTAGAAAAAATGTCATTTCAATAGGTTGGGTGTTTGACCTTTTGTATAACAGGATAAATTGTACTATTACAGGTTGTTTGTGTTTATGCCCAAAATAAAGAGACATTGTTTACCCAATGCCTCAACCACAATCCTATATTTGTATATTGCTAATACCGCTAATCGTAACCTTTTTCATTTTCTTACTCTTCGTTGCATAAGAAGGAGCAACTTGATTTGACACAGCAAACACGATTTCTTTTACGTTATGTCTACGTAGATTTTCCCTTGTCCCTTTCGGCATCATTCCCTCATAACGAAAATCACCAAAGTCTATACAAAATAGAATCGGATGTTTCATAACAAAGGATGCCTGTTTTTTGGTATCGCTATATTCTTTAAATAAGCCTTTAAATGAATGCTTCTCTCCTTCTATTTCCATATTAATACTGGTTTCATGGGAAATGAGTTCTAATTCCATACTCCTATTTATACTTTTTACAAGTAGATCAAACTCGTTCCCGCACTTAATCATCGAAAGAATAACCAATGCCTTTCCATCTGCGATTGCTATTTGTAGCATTTGATCTTTTTGGTTATTTGTCACTTATTTCATCCTCCTGTGCCTGTCTTACAACCATTTCTGCAACTTTACACATCTCCAAGTTGTACACATTTGTCAAAGCAAATATTGTCGTGACAGAAGGGTTCCTTTTTTTTCCTATTTCTAATAAATGAATGTAGCTCCCCTTAATTCCTGTCATTTTTTCTACCTCTTGCAAGCTCCAACCTTTTTCTTTTCGTGCTTTTTGAAGTAGTTTACCGTACACAGTCGGCGAAATCTCCTTATTCGCATCCATACCTATCACCTTCTCTATTTGTCTTAATAAAAACTCCTAATGCGTAACATCTCTTTATCATAGATTATGAGATTCCGTTTATTCACTGTATAGGTCAATGAATGTCGAAATATAGGAATTAAATTAAATAGATTGGTATAAGATGTGATAGCTACAAAAACAACACAAAAAGAAAGGAGTTATGCAGATGGATAGAGAAAAGTTTCTTGCGTTGGTACCTGCAAGAAAAATTGAAGAAGTCAATGATATGTTGAAAAGAAGCACACTAAAGGAGATTGCCAATATGCTCGGCTATGCGTATTCAACCTTTACAACGGAAATGAGAAATGGCGGGGAGTATCAATATAATAAGAAGAATAAACAATATGTAAGAGTCGAGTCAATGGGGATCGATAGTAAAGAAGAAGGAGAGGTATCAGTTTTTATAAAAGAAAATATGGAATCGTTGAAGCACTTAATTGAACGATACAAAAGTAACCAATTGCTTCTTTTGGATGGAAGAATATATAGTAATCGAGCCAAGTTCGAAAGCAAAACTATTAAGATGAATGAAGAAGTTTACGAAACGTTTAGCAACTTCTGCAAAGAAAATTACCCACAATTTAAAACGCAAGATCTAATTGCACAAGCGTTACTGGACTTTACAAGAAAATATAGAAGGTAATATAAAAAGAGTAAAACCATTATTTGTAGCCTACTCTATAGACAAAATAAAAGGATAGATGAACAGGGAGATACCTGTTTACATCTATCCTTTTTTGTGTTCTCAAAGCACCTATTAATCTAACGCTATTTAACTCTCTTTATGACAGCATCCTTTTTCGAATCACCAGTAATCTCAAAATAGTATTCCTTATTTGTAGTTAATTCAAGTGTTACTTCTTTCAATGGTATTCTCTGTTCCTTTTCACCAATTAGTACAAATTTAAACGTTGTTTCACCTTCTAAGTCAAAGTCTTCCCCGACAATGTATTCCTTCCTAAGTGTCTCTCCTTTTTGTATTTCGGAACCATCAGCACGACTTATACCGCCTGTGGTTTTATCGGTACTGATTTCTATCGAGTAAAAATCAAAATTGGCATTATTTTTTATATTGATAATCATATTATTTTCACTCGGTTCAATTGGATCACCTTGATAATTAGAACATGCTGATAAAAGAATCAATAGAAAAATTGTTACTGGTAATGTAAGTAATTTCTTCATCAAATCATTCCCTTTCCTTGCTTATTATTTGTGGTCATTGTCATTTTGATATTCAAGAATATCACCTGGTTGACAGTCTAACGCCTTACAGATAGCTTCTAAGGTAGAGAAGCGAATCGCTTTTGCCTTTCCATTTTTCAAAATAGAAAGATTAGCCATTGTTATTCCGACTCTCTGCGAGAGTTCGGTGACACTCATTTTTCTTTTTGCTAACATCACGTCAATGTTGATTATAATTGCCATTATTTTCACCTCAAACAGTTAAATCATTTTCTGATTTTATATCAAGAGCATTTTTTAAGAGTTTTTGAAGAACAGCAGTGAAAACTGCAATAACACCAGAAGAAAAAGCAATTATTAATCCGATGAGCAATATACCTGGATTAGATGCATTTTGTGATGTAAGTAAGATAAAACCTGCGACATACAAGAAACAGATTGTAATTGCACAGTATTGTATTTTTCTCAACGCTTTTACAGATAACTTCGAGAAAGCAATATCGTTATCAATATAATTTAAAAGTCTAAAAGCCTGGTACAGAGCAAAGAAAAATGGAATTGCCGTAACATACAAACCGATTAAAAGTGGATATTGCAAATAAGCAAACTCTGGATACATTTTTGCTAATACATTGGCTTGCCAAGGCAACCAAAATATACATAAAGCAAGTACCGTAATGCCTATGATGCAAACTGCAATTTTTAACAAGATTGTTTTCGCTCGTTCCACTACTTTTAAAAAGTCTTGGTTCATAAAAGAAGCACCCCGCTTATTTATCATTATACTAATTCTAATCCAAATCTTATCGTTTAGCAATAAATAAATAACCTTTATCATAACATTATTATTGTTTTTTATAATACCCTTTCTTTATTGGGAAAATAAAAGACATCTTTCATCTGACAGAAGCAGTTCAAGAAGAGAAGTTTTTTAGGGGATTTTCCAAAACAGAGGGGGCATTCTTGTGATTTTTCGGAATAGGAACAGGATTGATCTGTAGACTTTGGAGGATGGAGATACGCTTTTTTCTTGTTGCTTTGGTCATAGTTTTAAGTGGAGTATCTAAGTCAAAAGAGGAGACTTTTTTGAGGAAATCAACGAGTTTTTGCTTATTTTTTGTTGTTACAAGGACTTTCTGATGATTTTTCGGGCTTCATCCAACTTATAAAATGTTTCGGTGTAGTAAATAGGAAACATGTACTTAGCAAATTGATCGACATAATGCTGATGTCGAAAGTATTCCCACAGCTTTCTTGGTACATCTTTTTCCTTTTCTAAATAATACAACCGATTGTTTCCGACTTGTACTTCAAATCGAATGACATCTTCTTCGTAGGATGCGGGTTTTCGACCTTTTGCTTCGCATTCTTCGTTTTTTAGATAGACAATGGATTTCACTGATTTAGACTTGTGTTCAACAGATGTCTCATAAGTAACGTATTCTTTAGTTTTCTTATCTTGATAACCAGTTCTTTTAGTTTGTCGGCAATAGCTTCGTGCCATTTTCTTGTATAAATCAATCAAAAGCTGACGAATGTCTTTGCTTTGTATCACAATATCATATCGATAATCTATTCTTGTTAGCACATGATGTTTATAGCATAGGGAATGTCCGAGAATATGCCAAAGAATTTTTTTACTTTGTATTCAACATCAATATACATGTCTTCTCTAATGTTAGGTGTATTTAGCAATTTGATTACATCAACAAACATGGATAGATGCCATTCTCCCTTATCTTTGCTCATTAGGACTACACTAATGCCTGAAAATAAACCTTCCAAATAACCGTTTAATTCGGTGTACTTAATGCCTAACCTATGTTGGATGTCTTGCACTCCTCGGTAATCAAGTGGAAAATATATTTTAAAAGTGTGGATCATTGCATTTCCTCCTATGGTTGCTTGGGATGGGAGAATCCCTTGTATCTCTAAGGATTTACGATGTTTTTTTGCTCCCAACCCGATTATATTTATTACTTTCCTTACTGCTACTATATAAGAATTTTTTATAGCAAAATATACACAACACGTCTGACAAGGTTCGAGTTATATAATTTATAAGAGTAGGAAACAAATATGAAAAAGTAGTGTTGCTGTAATTTTAATTTTGAATGACATACGGTTAGAAAATTTCTATTTTGTTATAGTTACTTTGCGATGACTTTATAACTAAAATTTAATGGTAGTGCGGATAATCAGTCCTATAGCATTCACTTATGAAAATGAATAGATATTGCATGGTTTTTGCTCTTAGCAGAATTGAATAAACGCAAAAAAAGCAAGGATGTCATAAATTGACTCCTCGCCTTTCGCAATACATATATTTGATTTCATATTTGATGACATTGTCGGCAAACAACGCTACACACAATCAATGTGGTCAACACAGTGGTCATAATTTTGGTCATCATATTACAAGTTCCATACGGACTCTATAAAACATAGAAGATAACAAGAGGACACGTAGCAAGGGATCAGAGTACCTCAACAGACCTCAACGAATACTAAAAGATACACACCATTTACACTGGCAGTGTAGAGGTCAGCGGTTCGATCCCGCTATGCTCCATCGTTGAAACATCTCTTAACATTCAAGAGGTGTTTTTCTTTTAACATATCCCATATACTTTAGAGCAGACTCAAACATCCACTGGGCTATAATGTTGGAATAGTTCCTATTCTATTTTGTGACCAACAAAGAAACAAGGATGTTTAAGCTATCTAGCCCCATTTTCTTCTTAACAAATTAACAAGCTCTAGTAGAACCAAAATCGAAAGGAAGGCACCGCAGTCGCAGTACCTTCCCATTATCCTAATTAGCCTATAACACGCGCTGAAGCTTTACTCTGTTGATCTTCTTTTCATCTGCTTCAAGAACCGTTAACTCTAAATTATTGTATGTCACAGTTCTTGATGTACCCATCCCATCGTTCAAGACATATCCGAGTTGACCAATAATGAAACCGCTAAGGGTGTCAAAATCATCCGTCGGGAAGACTTCATCTACTACTTTACTAACATCCACAAGATTCATCATCCCACTAAAAATAAAGGTGTTGTCATCAATCTGCTTATATTCAAATTCTTCTTCATCATGCTCATCAAATATATTTCCAACGATTTCCTCAAGAAGATCCTCCAACGTAATAATTCCTGCCGTGCCACCATACTCATCTATCACAATTGCTATATGCCTCTTATTTTTCTGCATATCATGGAATAGGTCGTCCGCCATTCTAGAATCCGGAACAAAATACGGACTTCTTAATATCTGTTTCATTTCGAAATCGGCCATTTTCCCTTGTTCAATAAAGGAGAATAAGTCCTTCACATTCAGAATCCCGATAATATTATCTATCGATTCTTCAAATACAGGATATCTTGTGTATTTTTCGCGTTTTACGAATTCGACTATATCATCGAGGGTGGATCCAATCGAAATAGCGGTTATGTTTGTTCTATGAATCATGATATTCGAGACAAGCGTATTATCAAAATCAAAGATATTGTTGATCATCTGTTTCTCAGCATCTTGTATTGCTCCTCGTTCTTCTCCGACATCTACCATCATTCGTATCTCTTCTTCCGTTACTTCGGATTCATTCATATTTGGATCAATTCCAAACAAACGAACGAGTCCATTTGTTGAAAGGGTAAGTAATTTCACGAAGGGAGCTGTCATTTTCGCCAAAATGTGAAGTGGCCTTACAACAAACATGGCAATAGGTTCTGCCTTATTCATTGCAATTCGCTTCGGAACTAGTTCACCGAACACGAGTGTAAAATACGATAAGATCAAGGTAATAATTACAACTGATATCGTTTCTAACACGTCAACAGAAATTGGTGCACCTACCTCATGTAAAAAAGCAGCTAATTGCCCCGCGAAACTACCGGCTGCAAAAGCACTAGCTAAAAATCCAGCTAATGTAATTCCAACTTGAATGGTGGCTAAAAATTTACTCGGTTCTGATAATAATGACTGTAGTAATATCGCCTTTTTATCTCCTGACTCTGCCATCATTTTTACTTTATTATCATTCAATGATATTAAAGCGATTTCGGATGCTGCAAAAAAGGCATTTAAAAAGATTAAAACAATCAAAAACAGGATTTCTATCGACAAGTTCGTATCCTCCTAATACACGCTACTACCTATATGTTTACCGTACATCATACCATATAACCTTACTCTTACGATTAAAGCATCAAATACATTCAAAAAATTGATTATTTAGAAGGTCTTGTGAAAGCCATGCAGACAATAATCAAAGTAAAGGCTGTCCATGCCAAAAATGGAATGGTCACAAAGCCCATCCAGTTAATATATTCCGCACTACAAAGTACTCCATTCTTACATGGCTTAATCTCTGCAAACCCCGGTACTTTTTGCTCCAAATAATGAAAAAGCGAAATACACCAGCCAATCACTGCCATTGGAAGTACATATTTTTTAACAGACTTATCATCCCGAAAGGTGGCTATCCCTAATATTAAAGATAAGGGGTACATTAAAATTCTTTGATACCAGCATAATTCACAAGGAATAAACTCTCTTATTTCACTAAAATACAAGCTTCCTAAAGTAGCAACTACTGCAACAATCCAAGCACCGTAAAGAGAAAACTGTCTAATACTATTCATCTCTTAGTTCTCCTCTAACGCTTCCTCAATTACACTTTTTATCTTTTCATAATCAAACGGATCTTCTACCATCTTATTATTAATCATAATAGTTGGAGTAAGCTCTACATTAAATTCCTCTACGAGCGCAGCGTCCCGCTGTACTTTTTCTGCTATTTCCTCACTTTGCATACTCGATTCTAGTTGATTTCCATCAATGGTAGGAATCGTCTCCGCTACCTCTAACATCTTGTCTATAGTCACCCATTCTGCGCTATGATCCTCAGGTTGTTCACTAAATAAAGCTTTGTGGAATGTCCAGTAATCCTCTGGGCTTTGTTGATAGACAGCTTCTGCAGCAAGAGATGCACGTTCCGATTCTTCCCCATGGAACAACACATTAATGAAGGAGAATTTAACCTTCCCCGTATCTACATAATCCTTTACTAGTTGAGGATAAACCGATTCTCCCCACGCCTTACAAGATGGACATTTAAAGTCTCCAAATTCCACTACAGTAACAGGAGCATCGCTGTCTCCCAATGTAGGCTGCCCCTCTATTGAAGGGGCTTGGTCAAAAGTTTGAACCCCTTCTGTATTTTCTTTTTTATTGTTTAACACGACTAAAGAGACAATTAAAACAATAAGGACGATCGTTAAAATAACCATTAGTTGAATGGGTGATTTCTTTTTATCTTTCATTCGTCATACCTCCACATAATTTTCTTTGTTCCCAACACAATTATCGCCATTTTACCATTATACTAGCTGTAACATATTTTCCAAAATAATTGTTCATAGAAGATTCACAAGTGTTCGATTCATTTGACACACATATTCGGTATTGCTAATATGATAACAACAAACATATTAGTATTTCCTAATATGTAAGGAGGACCTCCTATGCTAAAAACAAATTTGGACACAAAAGTAAAATTTCTACACGGATTTGCAAATAAAACAAGAATTCAAATCTTAGATTGTATAAAGCAACAAGAAAAAACGGTATCGCAAATTGTAGAAGAGTTGAGTGGAAATCAATCCAATATCTCCCAGCACCTTTCCTGTCTAAAAGAATGCGGATTAATTAAAGGGAGACAAGAAGGAAAATATACCTATTACAGTCTTCGAAATCAACAAGTGCTTGATTTGTTATCCATGTTCGATACTATTCTTGAAGATATTGGTGAAAACATTGCAAATTGTGAACATCACATGGAATAGAGGTGAAGCAACATGTCAGATTCATGCTGCAAAACACAGAAAACGAAAGAAGAAGCGTCTACCTTTAATGGCTTTGAAATAACAGCTATTGATTCCAAATCGCATTCAAGTACCACTTGCTGTGAAAGCACATCAAAAAACGAAGAAGCCACTATAAATACTTCCTGTTGCTCTACAGTAAATGAAAAAGCTGAAACCATCACATTCGAAGAAAGTAAAAAAGAAAAAGAGGAATATCGGGTACACGGTATGGATTGCCCTTCCTGTGCAACAACCCTGGAAAAAGGAATTCGGCGGTTGAAGGAAGTCCAAGATGCTACGGTCCATTATGGGACAAGTAAATTACAGGTTGTAGGGACCAACGGCTTCACGTTTGACGTTTTAGAACAAGAAGTTCAAAAGCTTGGTTTTCATGTAGAGCCTATCACTCAAAAGAAAGGTTCCAAAACAGATACGTTTGAAGTAGCGGGAATGGATTGCGGGAATTGTGCGCAAAGCATCGCAAACCACGTGAATAAGATTCCCTCTGTCCATAATGTTCAGGTTAGCTTTGCAACCGGAAAAATGAAGGTGGATCACGATGACCATGTAGAAAATATTATATCGGAAGTCGCTAAAATCGGGTACAAAGCTTCTCTAGTAACAAACATAAAAAAACAAGAATCACCCCCTACACAAAAACATGAATACGGTTTGATTACTTTCACTGGAATACTAATCGCCTTTGGGTTTCTGGGATCTTATTTGGACTTACCGTCTATTCTTTCCAGTCTTCTTTATGCAGTTGCCATTGGAATAAGTGGATATAAACCTTTTAAGAGTGCTTTTTATGCCATAAAAAGTCGGTCTTTAGATATGAATGTGTTAATGTCTGTAGCAGTGATTGGGGCTGTTATTATTGGGGAGTGGTTTGAAGGAGCAACTGTTATTTGGCTCTTCGCATTAGGGACCACACTCCAGAACCGATCGATTGAACAGACGAGAAGATCAATCCGCAATCTAATGGACCTAGCTCCATCAGAAGCATGGATTAAGGATGGTGTTCAATTAGTCAAAAAGCCCGTTGAAGAAGTTCAAGTAGGCGACATTGTTGTAATTAAACCGGGCGATAGAGTCCCTTTAGATGGAACGATATTAACTGGTGAATCCAGTATCAATCAAGCTCCGATTACGGGGGAATCCATCCCTGTCGATAAGTTCGAAGGCGATTCCGTTTATGCCGGAACAATCAACGAAAGCGGATCCTTAGAAGTCGAAGTAACAAACCTAGTAGAAGATACAACCATTTCTAAGATTATTCATTTAGTAGAGGAAGCACAGGAACAAAAAGCTCCTACCCAAGCGTTTATTGATAAGTTTGCTAGTATATACACACCTGTTGTTTTCGTAATTGCACTAATCGTTATAGTTGCGCCACCATTATTCGGATTGGGTACATGGGGAGAATGGGTGTACAAAGGTCTGGCTTTATTAGTCGTTGCCTGCCCTTGCGCACTCGTGATTTCAACACCAGTAGCGATTGTTTCCGCAATTGGAAATGCAGCTAAAAATGGCGTCTTAGTCAAAGGTGGAACCTTTTTAGAAAAAGCAGGTGCTGTTAATGCGATTGCCTTTGATAAAACAGGAACGCTGACAGAAGGGAAACCAAAAGTATCTTCTGTTCACGCACTCACCACATCTGAAGAAAACTTGTTATCGATTGCTTTAACATTAGAAGATTACTCAACCCATCCAATCGCTAAAGCCATCGCCGACCATGCAAGAAACGGAGGGATTTTGGCGCAAAATGGATCCGGGTTTAAGAATATTGTTGGAAAAGGCGTTCAAGCAACTATCGATGATACTGTGTATTATGCAGGTAATATACGGTTATTTGAAGAGCTTAATCTTTCCCTCGATTCATTACGATCTGATGTGGACCAATGGCAATCACAAGGAAAATCTGTTGTCATTATCGGAACGAACTCTAAGATCCTTGGTGTAATTACCGTTTCAGACACCCTCAGAAAAACAACCGTGCAAGCCTTAACCGGTTTAAAGCAAGTCGGAATGAAGCAGGTTATTATGCTTACTGGAGATAATAAAGGCACGGCGAAAATGATTTCAAACGAAGTAAATGTGACTCGTTACTTTGCGGAATTATTACCAGAAGATAAAGTGAATGCGATCAAATCCTTACAACAAGAAGGTTACAAAGTGGCAATGGTTGGTGATGGAATCAATGATGCCCCTGCTCTTGCAACTTCTGACTTAGGAATTGCAATGGGGGGGGCAGGAACAGATACAGCAATGGAAACAGCGGACATCGTCTTGATGGCGGATAACATGGAAAAGCTACCGCATACCGTTAAATTAAGTCGAAAAGCTCTAGCTATCATCAAACAAAACATTTGGTTTTCTATTATCGTAAAGCTTGCAGCCTTAGTATTCATTTTCCCAGGTTGGCTAACACTTTGGATGGCTGTGCTAAGCGATACAGGTGCAGCGATTATCGTTATTTTAAATTCATTTCGGTTGTTGAAAATGAAAGATTAAGAAAAGAAGAGTTACTACTGGCTCTTCTTTTCTTTATCTCTCCTCTCATTCACTCTATCTAGTATTGCCCAATTTATGAAATTATGATTATATGGTAGTAGGAAGAAATTGGGAGGGAAAAACAATGGTAAAAAGATTTAATAAATCGCTAGTACTATTGATCGTCGTCCTGTTGTTTATTAGTATAGACACATCAAAAAATAACGTACATGCTGATTCCTTTTCTTTTAAGGATGTTCCAACTAATAAACCATATGCTAGCGCTGTGTATAAGCTTGCAGAACGCAACATAATCGGAGGATATAGTGATGGAACCTTTAAACCTAGTGCCTCTATTACTCGTGGACAAGCAGCTACTATCATGGCAAAAATACTAAAACTAGACACAAAAAATGTAAAGGACCCAGGATTTACTGATGTTTCACCTGACTTATGGAGTTACGGAGCTATCGCAGCTGCAGCTGATAAAGGAATATTTAACGGTTATGGGAATGGGAGTTTCGGGCCAAACGATTCGATTACACGTGCTCAAATGGCTTCTATTTTAATTAAGGCGTTCGATTTTAACTATTATTCCTATAATACTAATAACTACGATAGTGCGTTCCAGCCTTTCTTCGATATTAAAAATGTTTTTAGCCACAGGGATTCAATCCATACTTTGCATAAGCTCGGAATTGTGTCTGGTACTTCTCCACATACTTATAGTCCGAATAAAGCAATTACAAGAGCACAAGCTGCTGTTTTGATTACGAAAGCGGAAAAAGTACGCTCTGAAACAATTACCTTACAAGCAAGTGATTATGATTGGAGTTATTTTACCGGATATGACGATTATCATGACCTATTTGATGGCGAAAAAAA
Source organism: Radiobacillus deserti (assembly GCF_007301515.1). GTDB lineage: Bacteria > Bacillota > Bacilli > Bacillales > Amphibacillaceae > Radiobacillus > Radiobacillus deserti. The sequence goes on along the minus strand of NZ_CP041666.1, from coordinate 683,415 downwards.
TGAAAAAGAAGTCATTGTCCGAGTTATCCCTAATCGTACAACAAAAGACACTCTTCAATTAGTACCAATAAAAGAGGGGACACAAAAATTATCCCTAACAGGGGAATATGATTTTCCAACAGGAGAGAAATCTGAAAAAGGCTTAAAATATTACGTTCACGTTAACTCTGATAATGGTAAATTAACGGTTAACTTTGAAGAAACAAACGATGTCATTCCAGCCCCAACTTTCTTGAAAGTAAAGCAAACCTCTATAGAGAATATTAAGTTGGAGACAATGGATGGTACGTTAGTGAACAGCTCATTAAAATACGAAGTGACAAAGAAATCCGAGTATGAGAAAGTAGTATCAATCCCTGTTGTAAAGACAGGTGAATTAATTGCTACAGTAACCTATACGGACGGGACTTCTAATAGGTATGGAATTCTCAGCACGCTTTCTTTAGCTCAATTCTATCCACGTACCGGCGTTATTAAAGAATCTAACAACGTGACTGTAGATTTGTCTGAAAAACAAGGAAACTTTACAAAATACGAACTACAAAAGAATTCTGGAATTATTGAGGTTACGAGAGACGGAAACACAAATGTGTTTCATATTACAGGATTGAAGGATGGATATGAATTCATTAAATTTCCGAACAGTGACAATACTAAAGAAGGAGAAATTTTAGGCTTAGATGTTTACGTAAAAACCATTGGTAAAATTGTTAACCTTGAAATAGATACCTTCAATTACGATGATCAATTTCGTTAAAAGAAGACCATTAAAATCTTATATCAAGTCAAAAAAGACTATTCTCTTTCAAAGAGAATAGTCTTTCTATCTTATGCTTCTACTTCCTTCTGTGTGGCAATCCGACATACCGAAGATGCCAAGGTCATTGAATACCAGTAATTTCTTCTTTATCCGCTGAATAGCGTAATACAAATCCATATTCCCACGCATGGCGCTCTATCCATTTCCCCTCTTCTGCTATTTCCATTTTTTCTTCGGCAGAGCCTACATCGAGGGATAAGCCTGAATTATGCTCGCTGTATCCAGCCGGTAAAGCATAGTCAGAGTAGAGCCCATTTTTTGATACAATCCTGCTTGCTCCTCAAAGCTTCGAAATCCACTTATAAGCATAAAATGTTGAACTCCCTGCAATTGAGCTTCCCACAGAGCTAAGGATGATCTGTGTTTATCATTTACGATGGAGGGCCATTTTCTTTTTTTGTTTCTTTATATAACTAATATATGTAGTCCTTAAGGACGCGTAGGATCCGATTGCGGCGTATCCGTAAAACCACCCCATGAAAACTCCTCCAAGAAAATTGTGAGGATGGCTGACGAAAATGGAGATTCCCAATCCTAATAATAAAGCAATGGTCGGAACAAAGATCTTCGGAATTGGAAGAAGTACCTTTATCAGTTGAGTAAAAATCATAATAACTGGAACAGCAAATAAGACATCCCAAAGATTCGTGTGAATAGAGGGAAATTCCACAAGTATCACCTTTTTCACCTGATATGGACTCTCTGTCTAGAAGTTACCCTATAAAGGTGCACAGGGTGGATCTTTAACCCTGTGCACGTAAAACCTATTGCATTGGATTTTGATTGTAATTCATTTGATTCATACCCGTTTGGTTCATAGGTTGGAACATTCCAGCCATTTGATGGGTTTGAGTTGTACTAAATGTTGGTGGTTGGTAGTAACCATTTTGATTCATCCAAGTCCAAATTTCATAAGCCATTTCTTGGCATAGAACTGCACCATTTACGTGAAACGTGCGTAATTGTGGATCTACACATTCACCTGCCCACAACATACCCAACATCGCACCAGATTTATGAGCGTTCAAAGCAAGGGTCGCCATTGTCTGATCAGATAACGTTTGTGTGTTTGCCATTGGAGCAGAAGAGGAAGTAGCTTGAGCACCTAATCCAACATCCGCGTTATGAGGTTGGAAATGAGGAGCTTGATTTGGTATTTGCGCCCCTTTACCCTGCAACAAATTAATACCTTGTTGGTAAGCAGTAATCATTTGTTGTTGATGTTTGGAAAGGATACTTTTCAAGTGCTGATCCCTAGTTTGGTGGATAAATGCTCCGTGTTGTTCAATTTCTGCTTTTTTTGTTCGTAATGCTTCTGACGTTTCTAATAGTTCATGAGCTGCATAATTCATCATAGAAACCCTCCGTAAGAAATATAGTAGGCCTTAGCCCCGATGTTAGTGTTATCCAAAGCAGATTTTCCATGCGAAACAAATGTAAACGGATTACCTACCAATTTTATAAATTTCAGCCAACACTTGAACTTATTTCCAATCTAAATTATAAGTATTTTAATTTACTTCTTCGACAAAAACCTATATATTTAGTCGTAGGTCATTTGTCTCATTACATATTTCCAAATTGAATACAAGGCAAAGTATCTGAAAGGATATGGCGCAAAGCTAAAGGGGCTAACGTATGCACATACTATGCCAGCCAGTTGCACTTAAATGTAAAACTGTCTTCCCCTGGAAGGCAATTTTTTTGTCTACACTATTATAGGGAGAGTTCACCATGAAAAAGAAGTTTAAAGGTTTAACATTCAAACGCAAGAAAAAAACTGGTAGTATTCGTAATAAGCTTATTCTTTCTTTCGTACTTATCTTACTCATTCCAAGTTTAACAATCGGAGCACTTTCCTATTACTTCTCCTATAAAAAGGTTGAAAATACAATTCATGAAAATGCTCAAACAAACGTAGACCTAATCGATAAAGAAGTAACCGATTTATTTAAACCGAAAGAAAATGATTTACGATATTTAGTAAAGACCATCGATTCAGATATGCTTGAATCAAGTGATAAAGAAATGGTTGAGATGGTGTTAGAGCAATACAAGCAACAACATTCCGATGTCTTAAATGTCTATGTCGGTACAACTAATGGTGATATGATACTAAAGCCAGATGCCGAGCTACCTTCCGATTTTGATCCAACTGAACGTGATTGGTATCAAGATGCCTTAAAAAACAAAGGGAAGATGATTATAACCACTCCTTATACTGATGTGGCGACAAATCAAATTGTCATTACAGTGGCACAAGCAACGAATGACAATTCAGGTGTCGTAGGAATTGACATTAATTTGAATAAACTCGATGCTTTTACTTCCACCATGAAGGTAGGACATGACGGATATGTAACCGTACTTGATAAACAACAAAATTTCCTAATTCACCCTACTCAGGAACGTGGTGCACAAGCCGAAGGGGAGTGGGTGTCACCACTTTACAACGAAAAGTCGGGTAGCTTCACATACGAATTTGAAGGTGACTCAAAATGGATGCATTTCACCACCAATGAAATTACGGGTTGGAAAATTGCCGGAACCATGTACACATCTGAAGTCATGACCGCTTCTCAAGATATTATGTACTCCACCATTATCATTGTTGTAATTTCTTTCATTCTCAGTGGGGTAGCCATTTACTTTATTATCCGCTCCATCACTAAGCCTTTACTTTCTCTAACAAAATCCGCGGAAATTATTAGCAATGGTGACTTAACTGAAAAAATCAAAGTAAAATCAAACGATGAAATTGGTAGACTAGCAAATAGTTTTAACGAGATGGTCGAATCGATTCGTTCTGTTGTGACAAGCATTAACGAATCGATTGAAAAGGTTGCTGCTTCCTCTGAGGAATTAACAGCTAGCGCAGAGCAAACATCTGAAGCTACATCTCACGTCGCAGCTGCGATTGATCAAATATCAAATGGCTCAGAAGATACTACACAACGTATTACAGCAACATCTGACTCTTTGGACGAAGTGACGAAAGGTGTCTCTCGTATTACAGAAAGTACATCCCATGTGGCAGATTTATCAAGACAAACCGCTTCTAATGCAAAAGAAGGCGGCAAATATGTGAAAGATAACTATGAGCAAATGAAATTCATCGTTGAATCTGTAACAAGTTCGAATGAAGTGATTAAAGGACTTGCAACCCGCTCGAAAGAAATCGGCGAGATTGTCGGGGTCATTAGTGAAATTGCAGAGCAAACAAACTTGCTTGCCTTAAACGCTGCTATTGAATCAGCACGTGCTGGGGAACATGGTAAAGGGTTTGCAGTCGTTGCTAACGAAGTCCGTGTATTAGCAGAAAAATCTCATGAATCTGCTCAAACGATTTCTAATTTAATTAAGAGCATTCAACAAGATACCGATAAATCCGTTTCCGTTATGGCAGACGTCACTACCAATGCAGAAGAAGGCTTGAAATTAACAGAAGTTACTTCGAGAAAATTTGTAGAGATTATAAAACAAACACAGGATATTAGTCCACAAATCGATGAAGTATCCGCAACTGTTGAACAAATCTCAGCTAGCATCCAAGAGGTTAATGCTTCCGCAAATGAGATTGCGTCCGTATCACAGGAAAATGCTTCTCATTCTCAGCAAGTTGCCGCAACTACAGAAGAGCAGCTTGCCTCTATGGAAGAAATCACTTCCAGTGCAAAATCACTTGCTGAAATGGCAGAGCAATTACAAGAATTAGTTCGTAAATTCACCATATAAAAAAAGCAGCGTACTATTTCATTTGAAATTAGTACGCTGCTTTTTTTGGAGCATGATATACTAGCGCTGTGTATTGATTAGCGCCCTTTTTCAGATATCGGCAATTTTTTTCGTTTTTCAGCTTTTATTTTGCTATATCAGCGCTACATACAAAAATATAGTATGAAGGAGAGGAAAAGCTATGAACCAGATAATTAGACCTTTTCGAGAAAAGGACTTCACACGGATAGTTGAACTTATCGAAGCTGAAAATTGGTCAAATCTTGTGAGCAAACAAGCCGAATATCGGGAAGCACTCCTCCAGTCAAACCCAGTACTAGTCGCGACTGTAGAAGATAAAATCGTCGGCTATATCCGGGCCATTACCGATCAGCACATTAGCTTATACATATGTGAACTCTTAGTCGATCCAGCATATCGAAAATATGGAATTGGTAAGGAGCTAATGAACCAAGCCCACGCTCTTTTTCCAACTACTCGCGTGGAGCTACTCGCCACTTCTACCTCGCAAACTTATTACGAGCAGCAGAATTATCAACCCTTTTACGGGTTTCGAAGAGCTCCGAAAGAAATGAAATAATGGAGCCTGAGAGCCCGGCCTAATCCAGAGAATAAACGGATAAAATGAAGGTCCCAGCTTTTTAGCAGGGACCTTCTCCTTCTACGAGTGCTGTGAAGCCACTGATATTCTTCTTAACATGAACCATGATATGCCATAAAGTAAGAGACCAAATCCAAACAAAATAATGTAATGGCCAATCTCAGATTGCGTAATGACAGCTTTTGCGATGTCCATAAATTCTCCGCTTGCAATCATAACAATATTTATAACAACGAATACCCCTAGTGTAGAAAAGCCACCAACAATGCCAAATCTATAAAAAATAAGTCCTAGTATAAACAAGGATGCTACCAAGAAAAAGTTTAAAAAGAGATCTACCGCAAACCGTGAGAACCAATTACTTTCTTCTCCCATGAGTGCAGTTGGATGAATAATCCCGAAGTTATCCATCGTAAAGATATTCATCACTATCTTACTAATGGAGTGCAGCCCATTCGTTATAAATGAAACTGCGATGGAGTAGCCCATGGTGAACATCCCAATGGAAAGAAAATAGCTACGTCTTGTACCTCCCATCTTTATTGTAAACGGAAGACTTTCTTTCACAATTTTAAATCCCGTAATTCCAGAAAACACATAAACCGGAATAGAAATGGTCAAGTACAATTCCCAACCACCTGGCATCATTCCCGCTATGCAAAAAGAGAAAATAATGATACTAGATAGAATCGTCCAAAAAATAAGAAACTGCTTTCTCATATCCGTAACATAAAAGTATAACATTGCTTTTAACTGATTACTCATTTTACCCCCTCCTCTTTTCGGGATGTTAAATGGATCATCAACTCTTGTATGGATACTCCATCTTTGACTAGTGGGGCTTCTACTTGTGCATCTAAATGATCGTCCAGCACTATAGCAGTTGACATGCCCGCTAATGATTTCTGATCCAATACTTGTTTTCCACTCACATAGCGTTCAACCTCAGCTGATGGACCGGTAACCGAATAACAACGTTCACGTAAGGAATCTGTTTCTTCCTGCACCTTCACACTCCCATCTTCAAAAATGAGAACCTCTTCAAACAAAGAACTGACTTCATCAATTAAGTGCGTGGAAAAGATAATCGTCCGCTTCTCCCGTTCATATTCTTCGACTAACAATTCATAAAATCGGGATCTCGCTGCCGCATCCAAGCCAATGTATGGTTCATCAAACATTGTAATTGGAGCTTTGCTGGCAAGACCGACAATGATTCCAAGTGCCGATTCCATTCCTTTCGATAATGTCTTTACTCGCATTCCTTTTGTTAATTGGAATTCCTTTAATAACCTCTCTGCCAAATCATGATCCCAATTTGGATAGAATAAAGAAGAAATGACAAGGACATTTTTTATACTCAAATCTTTTTTGAAATTCTGGCCTTCTCGAATAAAGCAAATCGCCTCTGTTAGTTTTCTGTTTTCAAATGGGGTTTCTCCATCAATTAAGATTTCCCCTTCATTCGGTAAAATAAGTCCGGAAAGCAATTGCATAAAGGTTGTCTTCCCTGCTCCATTTCTTCCTAGCAACCCGTATATTTTCGGCTCATCCATTACAAAACTTACTTGGTTTAAAGCTACCTTCTCCTTGTAGCGCTTCGTAAGCTGTTTGACTTCAATCTTCATTACGTTCCCCTCCTTTTTGAATCATGTCCAATAGTTCTTGTTCCGTAATGTCTAATTTTTTCGCTTCCTCTCTTAACGGAATCACAAAGCTGTTAAAAAATGAGTCTTTACGTTTCTGCAATAGAATAGATCTGGCTTCCTCTGTTACGAACATACCAACACCCCTTCTTTTTACTAAGATTCCCTCATCTACTAACTCATTTACCCCTTTTGCTGCTGTAGCTGGATTTATCTTAAAGAAGCTTGCAAATTCGTTTGTGGATGGTACTCGTTCTCCTGCTTGAATGGATTGACCAATGATGGAATCCTCAATATGCTCCTTGATTTGGTGATAGATCGGTCGATTATCATCTAGCGAATGCTTCACCTAAACCTCACCACCTTATTTGGTTAATTACTTGTGTAACTAACTATATTACCAAAGAAGTTAACTGTCAATCTTTTTTGCGTACTTTTTCCAAAAAGAAAAACTGAGCGATTTGCTCAGCATTCTAGGAAGTAGCTTTATATTCAACTCGTTCTTTTCCATTGATTTCAATGTGATAGCCTTGTCCTCTTGTAGAAATGATAATGTTCCCAGCTTTTGCTGTCGAATAAATTGTGGCTCTAACTTGATGTAAGTTATCAATCACAGTATCTACAGGATGCCCAAATGGGTTGTCCCGACCATAAGAGAGGATGGCAATCTCCGGAGTAATATGCCGTAAAAATTCAACAGAGCTAGCTGTATCTGATCCATGATGTGCCACTTTTAATATTTCAATATCTGTCGGGAGCTTATTTAATAACTTCCATTCTTGTTTCGTCTCCACGTCTCCCATTAATAAAAAATCGGTATCCCTATATTGAAGTAAAATGACAATCGATGATTCATTATTGGTCCGAAATTCTTGATACGTATTTAATATTTGAACACTCACGTCTCTTCCTAAGTCAATATTTGTTTCTTTCGTTGCTATAGCAACTGGAAGCTTTTTATCATGAATCACATCCATGTATTCATGGTACGTATCGGTATAATATAATTTTCCGCTGTCGATTACTTTCTTTACATGTACTTTCTTTAACACATCTACTAACCCACCGATATGATCAAAATCTGGATGAGTAGATATGACGAGATCCAAGCTAGAGATATGTTGATTCTTTAAGTATTGGACTACTGTTTCACCTGCTGAAGGCCTTCCCCCATCGATTAGCACCTTTTTCCCATTAGGTGCTTCAATGAGCATACTGTCCCCTTGTCCGACATCCAAAAAATGAACCTTAAGCTCACCCATTTGTTGAACGACGGATGCTGCAACTTCTTGTTGGTATTCTTCTGGAGAAGCTTGCATCGCAGTGACAGGTTTATGGGGGATGAAAAGAAGAACAATAGAAAGCAGAAAAATGGAAAGCTTGCTCTTTTTGCTCATATAAGATCCCCTTTCAAATTCTGTTTGCTAGCAATAAGTTAGTTTCTCCAATATAAGTTTGAATATGAATCCAACATACATTATGGTAATATAGGTCTTGAAAAGCAAAAAATGGAAATGAGGGATTAGTATGATAGGCTTACTTAACCTTTTCAGTCTAATACTTGGACTAATTGCTTGGATATTACCTTTAGTCACTCTTTTTCGAGACAAAAAGCAACATGATAAGAATTGGGTTGTTCTTTCGATTTCAAGTGTTAGCGCCTGTGCAATTTCACTGAGTTTACAAATATTCTATAGCTATCACCTCGTTCAGATAGAGGATTGGTCAGCGCTCATGGATACAGCAGGAGCCGTTGCGTTTGTTTCTGCAACGCTGGTTATTGTGACGATCATATTAAATGCAATAAACCTTGTAATGAACCGTGGTAGAACGGTGCATTAAAGCTGTCTCAATTGTACGAGAACATTGAATTGATATTACAATTCCATTATTTCCTTATGCCTGATGTAGCAGTATAATAGTGTCCTGGTTTTATGTATAAATGAATGGAGTGTCTCACGATGATCCGCACAAAAGATGTTACTGTAAATGGATGTACTTATATCATTAGGCACGCTCTCCTAGACGATGCAAAGTTTTTGTCTGAACTAAGACTACAAATCGATGGTGAAACGGAAAACTTGGATCGGGAAAAAGGAGAAGATTTTCTTAGCGAAGCTGATTTTACAAAAATGATAAAAAATGATACGGAAAGTCCTCACAGCTTATTTTTAGTTGCCGAAGTAGATGCTAAACTCGTTGGGTTTATAAGAGCTGTCGGAAATGATTTGAAAAGAACAAAGCATCTAGTGGAATTTGGAATTGGTGTTTTAAAGGACTACTGGGGATATCGTATAGGCAGAAACCTTCTTACGGAACTAATTAAATGGGCTGACTCACATGGTATAAGAAAAATCTCTCTTCACGTTCTTGAAACAAATGTAATAGCAAAATCACTTTACGAAAAACTAGGGTTTGAGGTAGAAGGTACATTAAAAGAGGATAAACTCCTTTCAGACGGCCATTACTATAATACGATTGTGATGGGACGGATTAATAAGTATAATTAGATTCCTTCCCGTAAAAAAAGAGCAATGAATTTGGATTGCAAATTCATTGCTCTTTCATGTCATTAAAGACTGTTCGTAACTACAATTTCACCATTTTCAAATGAGACTGTAATATTTTTTACTTCGTCTTCTTCTAGGACAAGATCCGTGATAGCGTCTTCGACTTTTTCTTGGATAACACGTCGTAATGGGCGCGCACCGAATCTAGGATCATATCCTTTATCCGCAAGATGCTTTCTTGCGTCTTCACTTACCGTAATTATCATACCTTCATCCTCTAAGTTTGTTGCAAGCTCTTGGATCATGAGATCCACAATTTGAAGAAGATCCTCTTGTTTCAACTCACGGAACGGAATGATCGCATCAAAACGGTTTAAGAATTCTGGCTTAAAGTATCCACTAAGAGTTTCTAGTGTAGATACTGCCTCATTATCGTCTTTTTCAAAGCCAACCGTAATTGGCTTATATCCAGTGCCTGCGTTACTAGTCATGATGATCACTGTTTCTTTAAAGCTCACTCTTCTACCATGACTATCGGTTAGGTGTCCGTCCTCCATGATTTGTAGGAACATATTCTGAACATCTGGATGTGCTTTTTCAATCTCATCGAGCAGGATTAAGCTGTACGGATTACGTCTGATTTTTTCCGTTAGCTGACCCGCTTCTTCATGCCCTACATAACCTGGCGGTGATCCGATAATCTTAGACACGGAGTGTTTCTCCATGTACTCACTCATATCTAGGCGGATTAGGGAATCCTTCGTACCGAAGAGCTCCTCCGCTAACACTTTTGTAAGCTCGGTTTTTCCGACACCAGTTGGACCTACAAACAAGAAGGTACCAATTGGACGGTGTTTAGACTTCAACCCTGCTCGGCTCCGTCTGATTGCTTTGGCAACCTTTTGGACTGCCGTTTCTTGTCCGATTACTTTTTGAGCAAGATTGGCTCCGATATGCTTCATTTTTTCCTGCTCATCCGCATGAATCTTACGCACTGGAATACCCGTTTTTTCTTCAATAATTAGCTGAATGTCCTCCAATGTGACTTCCGCTCTTGGACTATCTGTCGCTTCTTTCATCTTCTTTTCTAACATAATTTCTTGGTGTCGCAAATTAGCTGCTTCTTCATAGTTTTCTTGTTCTGCAGCTGCTTCCTTCGCTTTCGAAATTTCATCTAACTGTTGCTCTAAAATTGTAATATCCTGCTCCGCATTCTCTAGGTTCAGCTTCGAACCAGCTTCATCCATCAGGTCAATCGCTTTATCTGGTAAGAAACGATCCTGGATATAACGCTTGGAAAGCGTAACGGCTGCTTTAAGCGCTTCTTCGTTATAGCTTACTTGGTGATACTGCTCATATTTATCTTTCAACCCATGTAATATTTGAATAGCTTCCTCTACTGTTGGTTCTTTTACCATAATAGGTTGGAAGCGTCGTTCTAGCGCTGCATCTTTTTCAATTTTTCGGTACTCCGCAAGTGTCGTTGCACCAATCAATTGTAGTTCTCCTCTTGCTAGGGCAGGTTTTAAGATGTTTCCTGCATCCATTTGTGAGCTTTCTGCCGTTCCAGCTCCCACTAACAAATGAATCTCATCCACAAACAAAATCACATTTTTACGACGTTGTAGCTCAGAGATTAGTTTTTTCATTCGTTCTTCAAACTGTCCACGAATACCTGTATTTGCAACAAGAGAAGCTACATCAAGCAAGTACACTTCCTTGTTTTTTAGCTTAACAGGGACATCGCCGTCGATAATTTTCATGGCTAAGCCTTCTGCAATTGCTGTTTTCCCTACACCTGGTTCACCAATAAGGACAGGGTTGTTTTTGTTGCGACGATTTAACGTCTCAATGACACGTTTCACTTCGTTTTGACGGCCGATCACCGGGTCAATCAAACCTGCTTTCGCTGCACTTGTCAGGTTACGACCAAGCTCGTCCAACAAGCCCCCACCTTGGCTTCCTTTTTGTTGCTGAGTACCTTGCTGTTGCTGGTTCGCTTGAAAACCGGCGTTGCCAAAGAAGTTTTGGAATGGATCAGAAGAGTTAGATCCAAATGCTCCTGTGGGATTTTTACTATATTGTTCTTTTAATTGATTTAAGCATGTATCACAAAGATGTACGTTTTGATATTGATTATTAAAACGAAGGGTTACATTAATATTGGCTTCACGAACACCACAATTTTGACATTGCATATTCGCATCCTCCTTCTAATTATAAAAGTTAAGATTGATCAAATTTGACTTTGACTATATTTGACCTTTGATTACATTATAGTTTGACTTTCTTTGACTTTCAAGTGTTTTGCTTTCATTTTTTATCAAAAACAAAGAGGCTACCCAACCTTTGTTGGATAGCCTAATAGATATCATATGGACGTGCAAATATTCAGCTTGGACTGACGACAGGAACTGGAATAAGTATGATAAGAAGGGTTATTAATAGAACCCATAGCCATTCTTTCATTTTCATTCCCTCTTCCCCCTGTCCCCTTTTCCACACATCTTACCATAGAAACAGACAAACTGCATATTTTTTATAACTGAATATATTCTCTTTCACGCAATTCCACACGACGAATCTTTCCTGAAGATGTTTTTGGCAGCTCCGTAATGAATTCAACTTTTCTTGGATACTTGTAAGGTGCTGTCGAAGATTTCACATAATCTTGTAGCTCCTTTACTAGCTCGTCGCTCGCCTGATTCGCATCCTTCAACACAATAAAGGCTTTTACTACATTTCCTCGGACTTCATCCGGGCTAGCCACTACCGCGCATTCTTTAACAGCTGGATGTTTTACTAAAGCATCCTCCACCTCAAACGGTCCTATTGTGTAACCAGAGCTGACAATGATATCATCACTTCTGCCTTCAAACCAGAAATAACCTTCTTCATCCATTCTAGCTTGGTCACCAGTTACATAGTAGCTTCCACGCTGGGATTTCGCTGTTCGTTCTAAATCCTTGTAGTACTCTTTAAATAAAGCAGGTGTATCTAATGGAATAGCGATATCTCCCACTTCTCCGACTGCTACAGGATTCCCATCCTCGTTGATGAGTTGAACATTGTTTCCAGGTGTCGGTTTCCCCATCGAACCTGGTTTTACTGCCATATCCTTCATTACTCCAAGCAGGAGCGTGTTTTCCGTCTGACCGTATCCATCTCGAACTGTTACATTAAAGTATCTTCTGAACGTCTCGATTACCTCTCTGTTCAGGGGTTCTCCAGCTGATACTGCACTATGCAAGGCTGGTAAGGAATACGTATGCAAATCATCTACTTTTGCCATCAAGCGATATTCCGTAGGGGTACAACAAAGCACATTGATTTGGAAGTCTTCCATTAAACCAAGATAGACGTTCGGATCAAAACGACCATTATAGACAAAGCCAGTTGAACCAGAGCCTAACACCGACAAGAACGGACTCCATACCCATTTCTGCCAGCCTGGTGCGGCCGTTGCCCATACTACGTCGCCTTCATTTATTCCTAGCCAGTTCTTCGATGCGGTTTTTAAATGTGCGTATCCCCAGCCATGTGTATGGACTACCCCTTTTGGATTTCCGGTTGTACCTGATGTATAAGGAAGAAACGCAATATCCTCACGTGAAGTTTCCACTATTTCAAATTGGTTGGATGCCGCTTCTGCTAATTCGTCTAAATAGTGCCATTCTGGTACGGAATTCCCGACAGAGAACTTAACTAAGGTTTCATATTCATCTAATTCTTGATATTGAGTTACATACGGATAAAGACTAACGACTCCTTGAACTTCACCATGTGTAACACGATATTGTAAATCCTTTGTTCGAAGCATCTCGGAGCTAGGAATTATGATGATTCCTGATTTTAAAGCGGCTAAATATATTTGATAGGAAGCGATATACCTTGGCATCATCACCAAGATTTTATCTCCTTTTTTCAATCCTTTTTCCAGGAAGACATTGGCGATTTGGTTAGCCCCCTGAATTAATTGTTGGTAGGTAATGGTTTCGTTGTTTCCTTGATCGTCCGTCCAGATAATGGCTTTTCTTTCTGGAAACTTATTTGCATAAAACTCCATTTCCATCGCAATATTGTACTGTTCCGGTGCGATTAATTCTTCTTTCCTCACAATTTCACCTCATTTAGTAGTTAGTACTAATTTCTAGTCATTATATCAGATATAAATTAAGGAAAGAAAGAGATTCGACTTAACTTGTCAGAAAAATCTAAAATAACATGGGGTTAAACCGTTCATTTTCCAAGAATGGAAAACTAAAATAGTGATCGAATTGACGGACTTCGGCAGAATACTCCACGGGACTTCTTAATGAGGATAAAAAAAACCGAACCTTTATTCGGTATTTAGAAAGCATCACGAATAAAAGTTCAGTTATGATTACTAGTACTAAACTTTAGTCCCAGTCCTTGCTTTATAACGCAAATAGTGGTTTTGGTACAAGATTTTTCATTAATAAATAATCTAAGCTTTTAAATGTATAGCCTTGCTTTCGGAGTTCATCAATCATGTGTTCTAAGGCATCTGCATTATCCTTTGATACAGTATGCAGTAATATAATTGCACCTGGGTGAATTTGTTTCCTTACTTGATCATAGGCCTTTTCCCAGCCACCTTGAGCATTTGTGTTCCAATCAACAAAAGCGATAGACCAAAACATATTCAGATATCCTAATTCATTGGCCCATTTTAACGTCTGGGTATTAAACGTTCCTCTTGGTGGACGAAGATACTTCATCGAATCTTGCTTAGTTACTTTGGCAACGGCTTTTTCTAGACTATCTAATTCTTTTTTCATTTTATCTTTACTAATGGTCGTAAAGTCTGGATGATGGTAAGAATGGTTTCCAATGATATGTCCCTCATTCACCATTCGTTTAACAAGCTTTTTTTCACTATCCACGTAGTGCCCGGTCACAAAAAAAGTAGCAGGGACACCTTTCTCTTTTAATACATCGAGAATCTGCCCTGTATATCCTTTCTCATATCCATTATCAAACGTTAAATAGACCACCTTTTCACCTGAAGGATCAATATAATACCCTTTCCCTTGGAGCATCTGTGCGTACTTGCCTACTTCCGGCGGTTGATGATTATCACCTTTTCTAAATCCCCAGCCGTAAGAATCAGCATGTGCAGAGATAGGTAATAGACACATAAACAAACTAAGCATTAACATTATACACGTCTTTTTTTTCATCCTAAAATCCCCTTACCTCATTTTTTCTTATTTTTTGATAAGCGAATGAATTTATGCAGACTATAATTAGGATGGATAAGCAAAAAAAAGCAATCGGCAATGTTCACCGATTGTTTTCTAGACCTTTATATCATTGCGACCAGAATATATATCTTTCGCGGAGGGGAAAATCTGTTTATTTCAATATATGCAGGAGAGGGTTGTCTCATAACATCAACTACTTCAATTTATCCTCCATTTTGCTTATAATGTGTAACAACTGATCCACATCATCTAAAGAGGCTTCATCCGGATTCATCGCGTCTAGCTTCTCTAAAAATCGAGAAAGATAGGATTTCAATTCGGTTACTTTATCTTCGGTTTGATTCATGCTATCGCTCCTTTTCCATAGTCTATCCTATGGCAAATTTATTGGATTGTAAAGATAAATCACGCTCCATGCAGGAAACCCAAAGTCGGTTTCATCTTACAGGAAATTAGGAGGTACCTAATGTTGGACTTTTTTGATCACCCTTTTTTCAAAAACAATATTACACAAATTGCAATTGGGATAATCATTACATTTATCCTCGTCCTTATCTTAAGAAGAATAATCCACTCTTTTTTTAAACGAACAGATTTTATTTCAGAGAAAAAAGAACAAACGATTGAATCGATGATAAATTCTATTGTTCAATATGTGGCAACGTTTGGTCTTATCGTGTACATTCTTTCTGTTTTTGATGTAGAGGTTGGAAAAATTTTAGCAGGGGCTGGTGTGCTAGGGATTGTCATCGGTTTTGGCGCCCAGAATCTTGTTAAAGACTGGCTTGCTGGAATCTTTCTTCTTTACGAAAAACAACTGCAGCAAGGGGACTGGATTAAAGTAAATAATCTATATGCTGGCATTGTAGAAGACATCGGTCTTCGCTCTATAAAGATTCGACAATGGTCTGGCGAATTGCTTATCATGAGCAACGGACAAATTCAAACTGTCCAGAATTATAATTTCGATAAGATGCGTGTCATTGAACAAGTAACGGTAAGCTTTTATGAAGACCCTAAACGGATTTTCTCTATATTAGAGGCTGCATGTGAGCGACTAAATCAAGAGCTACATGAGTTTCTAAAAAAGGATTTGACAGGTAACCCTATTGAACCTTTTCAGGTGTATGGGATGACTTCGTTAAATGATCAGTATCGCGGCTATCAATACGCTGTGATTGGATTGTGTGATGATCTCGTTTATTGGACCGCAGCGAAAGAAACCCGCCGTATTTTAGCTGAAACAATGTATGATGAAAAGGTGCGAATGGCGGAACAACACATTCAACACAGAACAGAAGAAACGTGAGCCCAACAGGACTCACGTTTTTGAACTATTTTAAGTTAAAGGAAAAAGATAAATGATCTTGAATTGGGATCCACGCGCCAATTCCTTGCTTCGTTACATTTTTAACAACGATTTTCCTTATCTGAGCCTTTTAGTTTTAGATAAACTTCACCAAATGTAACCTTCCCTTTTTCGCTTACCGCCGGAGCGTAAGCATCTAGCTTCCCAATTTTTTTCATTGGTACGGAATAGGAATTTTCTTTTTTCGTATCCTTCCCTACAACGGTATGAAAAGATAACGGCAATTCAATATTTTTCTTAGCATCCAAGATCATCATTCGTTTAATTTGGTCTGGTTTATCAATCTTAGCCGTCAAACCACCTTTGACGTGCTTCTCTTCTTGTTGATTATAGCTCATCGTTTCTTGTTTCTTTCCACCAAGGTTATTTAATTCATTTGTGTTCACCTTCTGATATTCCCAGTTAATATTAGATTCTGTTGATTCATAGCTTAACGGCCAATGGCCTAAGTACACCATTCCACGATATCCAAATGCGATTGGAGATGGATCCAATGATGTCTCGTTTAACATTTTGATTAAGTCTGGATTTTCAATTTTCACTTCTGAACCTTCCACAAGTTCTTTTACAAGGTCACTTGCTTCTAGCGTAACCTCATCCTTTGTGGAGTTTGGATACGTATTTTCTTTTGAAATATTTAAAACATGACTCGGAAGCTCATTCTTAGCGTTGTCTTCTTTGGGCTTTTCTTCTTTAGCTCCAACTGAAAAAGGAACTAAAACAGTGCACAATAACGCGATAATAGCAATCGTAAATTTCTGTTTCATGCGTCCCAATCCTTTCATTATTTATTTTCCCTTATTATTTTCGTCACGTTTTTATGTTATGCAGGCTATTTCTTCCTTCTGGCATATCCATTGACCTTTTTCACGGAACGTATTAAATTGTAACTACTTGTGTGGTTACGGGAGGAACGTGTATGGAGATAAAAAGTGTTCGTTTTTGGATACTGATCAGCTTAGTGACAATATCCGGATTTTCACAAGGAATGTTATTACCTTTATTGGCCATTATTTTAGAACAAAACGGTGTTTCATCCTCTGTCAATGGATTACATGCTACTGGTTTATACATAGGCGTACTTATAGCTTCTCCTTTTATGGAAAAACCAATGCAAAAATTAGGCTATAAACCAATTATTCTTATTGGTGGTGCTTTAGTCATTGTATCTCTTGCTATTTTTCCTTTATGGCAAGCCCTCTGGTTTTGGTTTATTTTACGTATTCTAATTGGGATTGGAGATCATATGCTTCACTTCGGTACGCAAACTTGGATTACTACGTCTTCCTCGGCAGAGAAAAGAGGTAGGAACATTTCTTTTTACGGTCTATTCTTTAGCCTTGGGTTTGCAATTGGACCAACGACAACCCAATTATTAAAGATTCATGAGAGCCTACCTTTTATCTTGTCGTCTCTATTATGCTTATCTGTATGGATACTCATGTGGTTTGTTCGAAATGAATGGACGAAGGAAGAAGCAGTGGAAACAACAGGGACCAAAACATCCTTAGGGCGCTTCTGGAAAACGTGGAAGCTTGCCTGGGTATCTCTACTACCACCTTTTGCTTACGGAGTTTTAGAATCAACGCTTAATGGTATTTTTCCTATATACGGATTGCGGCTCGGTCATGATGTAAGCATGCTTTCCATTATCCTGCCATGCTTCGCAGCCGCCAGCATGATTACTCAAATCCCACTAGGAATAGTAAGCGATAAGATTGGGCGAAGAAAATTATTACTTTTCGTTATTGGTGGCGGGATCCTTACGTTTTATATTACTGCACTTGTCGAACATTCCGCAATTGGCTTATTGGTTTCCTTTTCAGTGGCTGGTATGTTAGTTGGATCTGTGTATTCGTTAGGTATTTCCTATATGACGGACATTTTACCGAAGACTTTATTACCAGCTGGGAATATCATGTGTGGAATTGCGTTTAGCATCGGGAGCATTTCAGGGCCATACTTAGGTGGCTTATATATAGACGTGTTGCCGAATTCATCCTTTTTCTATGTCATCATGGCTCTATTACTTGTCGTATTTGTTGCCATCGCAGGGAAGAAAACAGAGAAGCCTGCTATGGTAAACGCTCTTTAACTGAAAAAAGCTCCTTCCGTTTTACAGGAAGGAGCTTTTCTATTATACATAGCGACTAAATCGCTTCTCCAAACGTTCTTGAAACATAGCAATAATCGAACAAACCGGCCAATAAATAAGTGCAACGAGCACCATCATCGTCATCTGGTCAAAGGTCCGTCCTCCGACGATTTGCGCTTTCTGGAAAAGCTCCGGGACGGTGATTACCGCTGCAAGGGATGTCGCTTTTACAATATCCAAAAACACATTTGTTAGTGGAGGAATCGCAATTCTTGTTGCTTGCGGTAAAATAATGGACGTTAACGTGGACCAATATTTGAACCCTAATGCGCGAGCAGATTCCCATTGACCATTAGGTACACTGTTTAATGCCGCACGATTTATTTCTGCAATATAAGCTGCACTATTTAACCCAAAGCCGAGTGTGGCCGCCGTAAAGCCGGACAATTCAATTCCGACGTAGGGTAAACCTACATATAAGATAAATAAAAAAACAAGTATCGGTGTCCCACGCATAAATGAAATATACACTCTTGCTGGCCACCTAAAAAAGAAATAACGAGAATTCCTTCCTAAAGCAAGGAATAGGCCTAATGCAAGACCTATCCCCATCGAAAGAAAAGAGATAGCCAATGTTAAAGGAAGCCCTGTTAACAGAAACGGAAGGCTTTCCCAAGCTAGTTTCACATCAAAAAATCCACCAAATGTTAAATTCTCGAACATCATCCATCACCTAAAGATCTAGGCCTTCGATTACAGTGATTTCCTCTTCTGGCTCTTTAGATGCGTCTTTCCCACCAAAAAACTCCTTAGATAGTTTTGTTAACGTGCCGTCTTCTCTCATTTCTTGAAGCACTCCATCAATTTTTTCTTTTAACGTTGTTGCCTCTTTAGGCATCACAATCGCTTGGTCTGTTGGGTGAAACTTAAGATCTGGATGCAAGACTATGTCAAACTCTGGCATTGCCTGTAACGCTAAGCTTTGCAAGTAATAGTCATTAATAATAAGATCTGTTCTTCCATTATCTACATCACGTAAGTAAACATCGTTCGTCGCATTTCCATACGTCACGACTTCTGCACCAAAGTGCTCTGCGATTTGACTAAATACAGTAGTTGCTCCACCACCAGCTTTTTTCCCTTTTAAATCTTCTAGCGTTTCAATACCGGACAAGTCCTCCGCTCGTACAATCATGGTAGAATAGGAGTACTTGTATGGCTCACTAAATAAAAATTTCTTTTGTCTTTCTTCCGTAACTTCCATATCATTAATAACCATATCTACCCGACCGCTGTTAACGGCCGCAAGCATGCCATCCACACCGATTGTTTCATATTTAATATCTAAGTCTAGACGTTTTCCAATTTCATTCATAATCTCTACATCGTATCCAGTCAATACATCTGATCCTTCTGGATAGTAAGATGCCGGGAATAATGTGCCAGAGGTTGCGACAACCAATTCTCCAGCCTTTTCTATTTCACTCCACTTACTATCTGTTGCTTCTGTATTTTCTCCGGAGCTTTTTTCCCCATCTTCAGAAGCTCCACATGCCGCTAAAAAGAAAAGACCTGCCAACAAAATCCAAACGAAACCTTTTTTCACTTTTTCTAACCCCACCTATCTTTTTATTGTTATATATATAATTCTCCATAAGAATATAACAGCTAATCATTATTAATTCAACATTTTCGCATCCTGTTTCTAAAACTATTTTACTCTGTTTCACTAAAGCGTGATTAAATTATAATAATTCTAATCTATTGACTTATTATTAATAACTGGTATTATCAGTTTATAAAGTTATTTATAATTATTCTAAATAAGAATGGGTATTATTCTCAAATAGAGGAGGAATTAATATGAGTTTACCACCATCCCTTTCCAATAGAAGAAATCATCCTGAGTGGATAAAACCGTCTTTTAATCTAGGGCCCAAGTTAAAAAAACATGGGGAGTTGATTGCTGCACTTCTTAGTGGATTTTTCGTTTTATTGGCTTGGTCCAATGAGGAAACCATTTCAGAATATAGCTGGGTTGTCCTACATTTAGCTGCATTCCTCATTGGAGGGTATGCGAAAGCGAAAGAAGGAATTCAAGAGACATTGGAACACAAGACGTTAAATGTTGAAATGTTAATGGTACTCGCCGCAATAGGTGCCGCATGTATCGGTTACTGGACAGAAGGCGCTATTCTTATTTTCATTTTTGCCTTATCTGGTGCACTTGAGACCTATACGATGAACAAAAACGAAAAAGAGCTTTCTAAATTACTCGCCTTACAACCAGAGGAAGCTTTACGATTAACCGATGGCACCGAGGAAATGGTTCCTGTTTCCGCTCTAAAAAAAGGAGATATAGTTTTAGTAAAACCGGGTGAACGGATGCCAATTGACGGCATCGTTTTGCAAGGAGAAACAGACGTAGATGAAAGTGCGCTTACCGGGGAAGCCATTCCTGTACCGAAAGCAATTGGAAGCACTGTTTTCGCTGGTACTGTGAATGGTTCAGCAAGCATTAAAGTAGAAATGACAAAACCAGCAAGTGAATCTTTATTTCAAAAGATTATCAACATGGTGCAATCTGCACAAGATCACAAATCGCCTTCCCAACAAATGATTGAACGCTTTGAAAGCCTTTATGTATATATTGTTTTAGCAACTGTTGCACTTATGATGTTCGTCCCACATTTTGTTTTAGGATGGAGCTGGTCCGAAACGATTTACCGAGCTATGGTGCTACTTGTGGTAGCCTCTCCATGTGCAGTTGTCGCTTCCATTATGCCGGCAACCCTCTCTGCCATTTCCAGAGGAGCTAAACAAGGAATTTTATTCAAGGGTGGTGTGTTTGCAGAACAGCTTGCTAATATTGAAACAATTGTTTTCGATAAGACCGGAACGTTAACAAACGGAAAACCGATTGTGACTGATTTCATTTTTACAAAAGAAGATCCTATTGTATATGCGACAATAGAAGCAATTGAACGTCAATCTAACCACCCGCTTGCTAAAGCTATTGTAAAAGCTACACAAGAAAAGCATTCATGTAACCTACCAAATGTAAATTCTGTTCAAGACTTTAGCGGGAAAGGCATACAAGCGGTTGTAGAGGAAGAGTCTTGGAAGATTGGAAATGCAAAGCTGCTAGGAGAGCAAGCCATTCAATCCTTTGAAAATGGTGTAGTAAGCCGTTTAGCAAAAGAAGGAAAAACGGTTGTAGCTGTTAGTCGAAATAATGAAATTATCGGTCTATTCGCTTTACAGGATACCATTAGATCTCAAGCGGTTGATGCGATTCAAACGTTAAAAAAACACGGAATACGTACCGTCATGTTAACAGGAGATCAACCGGAAACAGCTAAAGCAATTGCACAACAGGCAGGTATCGAAGAGTATGTCGCATCCTGCCTTCCCGATGATAAAGTAAATTATATTAAAACCTATCAACACGAACGGCTAGCGATGGTAGGAGATGGCATAAACGATGCTCCCGCGTTGGCAACAGCCCATGTAGGAATTGCAATGGGAGAAGGCTCGGACGTTGCTTTAGAAACAGCAGATGTAGTCCTTATGAAGAATGACTTAACTAAGATTGCCCATGCTATTGATTTGTCTCAAAAAATGAATCAAATCATTAAGCAAAACTTATTTTTCTCAACCGCCGTCATCTTATTATTGATTGCGAGTAATTTTGCCCAATGGATTGACTTACCGTTTGGCGTGATTGGACACGAAGGTAGTACGATTCTAGTTATATTGAATGGGTTGAGGTTGTTATCTAAATAGAAAAATTATGGAATGCACCCCGTTATTGCTGGGGTGTATGTTCGTTCAAATTGGGTTAAGAGACTATGCGCGGTTGGTAATACCTGGTTGCGATAGGTCAGAATGGCTCGTCAACAGACTAGGATTAGATCGATAACTCGTGTGACATCTCACTATCTAATCCGCATACTTAACCTAATTCAAAAACGAGAGCACGATACAACATTGTGCTCTCGTTTAAGCTTTATCTTGTTTTTTATGTCTCATTTCACGAAGCAACGCATTTATTTCTCCGCCTGTAATAATGATGATCCCGGAAAGATAAAACCAAATCATTAATACAATGACCCCTCCCAGACTGCCATACGTTGCTGTGTAATTCCCAATAGAACCAACGTAATAAGAAAACGCTAAGGAAACTAATTGCCAAGCTAGCGTCGCAAAAACAGTGCCGACAGCCGCATTTTTCATCCTTATCCGTTTGTTCGGTGCTAGCTTATAAAGGGCAAGCAACACGATGATAATGACAACAGAGGATACCCCCCATCGGAGTGCTTCCCATATTTGTAGAAATCCTGCTGATAATCCGAATATAGAAAATACGTAAACTCCAATCGCTCGGCCGAAGATCGGTAAGAGAAAAGCCACGACAATGACAACAATCATAAAAATGGTTAGTACAATAGCGATGAGTCGAGACACGATAAAAGATCGGTCTTCCTCCAGGTTATACGCTTTATTAAAAGCACGAATAATCGCATTAATTCCATTGGAGGCAGACCATAGAGTACCGATAATACCAATTGATAATAAACCACCACTCCGATGCTCCACTAGTTCGCTTAAATTAGTCTCAATCATATGTACTATTTCTGGTGGAGCATAATCTGAAATCAAATGGAGAATATCAAGTTGATTAAAAGGTAAATACCCAATTAATGTGAACAAGAATAATAAAAACGGGAATAATGAAAGCAAGAAAAAATAGGCGAGCTGGGCAGCCAACCCAAACACATCATCTTCTATAAGTCTTTTTATTAAGCTGCGTATAAATGATGTTATATTGCGCAAACCTCTCCTCCTCTCTCGTTACGAGTTATCAGAACGGTTACTGATGTTATTTACTTTTTCCAAAAAGTCTTCCACATCTTTAAGTATGTCAACCGAATTGTCCGTCCATACAGATGCTTTTTGCATGATATTAGAGTAAAAGGCTTGGACATCTTGCAATGCTTCCGTAGGATGGTTTTTATAGTACTTACTAGTATTTATCATGGCTTTCACATGGTTTGATACTTCTTTTCTAGTGTCGCGATCCAATAGAGACAGAGCACCACCTACAGCTGCTCCTATGAATATTCCTTTCATTAATTTACTTCTTCCCATACTATCCCTCTTTTCTTATCTCCTGCTTAATTTGTTCTAGAAATGTGCGACAACCTTCCTTAATAAGTTCATACGTGTAGTCAAAATCCCCAGTAAAGTATGGATCTGGCACGCTCATCACAGACTCATCCGCTACATAGTCCGTTAATTTCCTGACAATGACCCCCTGCATATTAGGAATCATCTCGTTTAAATCGTGAATGTTTTGGTCGTCCATCGCGATGATGTAATGAAAATCATCCTTATCCTGCTTCTTAATTTGACGAGCTACAATCCCATCAAAAGATATTTGGTTCTTTTTCAATATGTTTTGCGTCCCACGATGAGGAGGATTACCTTCATGCCAATCCCCTATTCCTGCCGAGTCGACAATTATATTCTGCTCCAAACCTTCCTCTTTTATCATGTGACGAAAGACTGCTTCTGCCATCGGTGATCGACATATATTCCCCAAGCATAAAAATAATACGTTTATCATAGCAATACCCCTCCTTATCTTACTGAAAACAATTATACATTATTCCTTTCTCCTATAAGCATAAAACCCTATTTTCACAAACTAGACTTGACTTTTTGTAATAGTTTTCGGAAAATTCTAATTGTACGGACTATTATAAAAGGGGGAGTTTGATGGAACATTTTATGGCGTTTATTGATAAGATTAGCGGGTATGTCTGGGGACCACCTTTACTTATTCTTCTCGTCGGAACTGGGATATACTTAACACTTCGGTTAGGATTTCTACAGATTCGTAGTCTTCCCTATGCATTAAAATTAGCATTTAGTCCAGGGAAACAAGATAAAAAATCACAAGGGGACATTAGTCATTACCAAGCATTGACTACCGCAATGGCAGCTACAATCGGAACTGGTAATATTGCTGGTGTAGCAACAGCTGTTGTTGTAGGTGGACCAGGGGCTGTATTTTGGATGTGGCTTACTGCACTAGTTGGAATGGCAACCAAATATGCGGAAGCAGTATTAGCCGTAAAATACCGCGTGACCAACAGTCGTGGCGAGATGTCTGGTGGACCGATGTATTATTTAGAAAAAGGCTTAAACGCTAAATGGCTCGGGGTATTGTTTGCAATCTTCGGTGCTTTTGCGGCTTTCGGTATCGGGAATATGGTGCAATCCAATACGGTTTCCGATGTATTAGAATCATCTTTCAGTATTCCAACTTGGATAACAGGTGTCACACTTGCTGTGTTAGCAGGAATTGTAATCTTAGGGGGAGTTAAAAGTATTGGACGCGTCACTTCGTTTTTCGTTCCAATCATGGCCATTTTCTACATTCTAGGCGGACTTATCATCATATTTCTTAATTTTGATTTAGTGCCAGCTGCTTTTAGTACTATTTTTACAGACGCCTTTACTGGTAATGCAGTTGCTGGTGGCTTGCTTGGTACGGCGATTCGTTATGGGGTAGCACGTGGAGTGTTCTCCAACGAAGCTGGTCTTGGTTCTGCACCTATTGCTGCTGCAGCGGCTAAAACAGATTATCCAGCACGTCAAGCCCTTGTCTCTATGACACAAGTCTTTATTGATACAATTCTCGTATGTACGATTACTGGCCTTACAATTGTTATGGCAGACATGTACGCTGGCGGCTTAGATGGAGCAGCTTTAACAACCGAATCCTTCTCCTTATTCCTAGGTGATGCTGGGATGTATATTGTAACGCTAGGAACTATTTTCTTCGCATTCTCTACCATTGTAGGCTGGTCCTACTATGGAGAAAAGTGCTTTAGCTACCTATTTAGTGATCGTACGATTTCTTACTATCGTGCGGTATTCGTTATTTTCGTGTTAGTAGGAGCTGTCGCAAGTCTTGATGCGGTTTGGGGAATTGCAGATATTATGAACGGACTAATGGCATTCCCTAACTTAATAGGGCTGCTCGGTTTATCTGGTGTTGTGGCAGCCGAAACGAAGCGCTTCTTTAAAGTAGCAAGTGAAGAAAGAGCGCAAGAACGGGCTCAAAGCAATGCGAGTTAATAAAGAGTGAATAGGTGACAAAACTAAACTTATTGCTTTAGAACCGATCAGGTTTTATGCAACGCTACGGCAGAATACAACCGCTTTTCGCAGCGTCGGACTGACAATCAACAAATAAGCAGGAGAAAACAATCCGAACCTTTATTCGAATCTTTTGAAAGAAACACGAATAAAGGTTCGGATTTTGTTAGCGTATTATACTTTTTCCTACACTCTTTCTATTCTTTTACTATTAAACGTTCTGTTTGGACAATTGAGATTTCCGTTGATGTTTTATCGACATTCTTTTGTAAGGACAAGACATCAGATGGTCGTCCCCATTCTTCGTTCGGTGGGACTTCTGCATTCTTGTCCCAATCCACTGATGTAAGCTCTTCTAAATCAGAAGCAAAGGCTACCAATGAAGCTTTCGGTTCTTCCCACCCACTCGCTATGACTTGTTGTGCAGATTCAATATACCAATCTCCTTGAACTACATTCACAGGAATATGTACCTGATTCACATAGGATCGCACTTCCACTCCCAGTATGACAGGGACGGAAACCGTAACCTGATACCTCGACCAGCCGTCATCTATCCATTCTTGTTCCGGCGCCTTCAGCACTTGCACATACAGTGTATCTCCAGACTTCGAAATACTCACATAGTCTTCTTTTTTTATTGGATCATCCATCGTTGTCGACTCATAGGTTCCAAAAATATCTAGCTGATCAGAATTATTTCCCTCAACCGTCACATCATCTCCCTCATCCGATTTTATGACGACTTGCTTAATGTCCTTTCCTACAACTTCTTCAACCTTAGGAAGTGCAGTTTGACTTTCCTTCGCTTGAACTAGCTGCGTGAATTGCTTTAGCAAACCAGAAGAAGATAAAACAAATAAACAGATAGCCATTACACCTAGCACAGAAATAAACAAAATCGATAATATATCATACTTCACAATCGGCTGTTCCTTTTTCGAAAGCACTAAGTAAGCAATAATTTCAAGCCCTAGAATCACCATGATAATTGGCAGCCATGCTAGTGAAATAACGGACATATTCCAATCGTTTAAAGTTGTTAAAAACAATACAATACCGAGACCAATTAAGGCCACACCCATTGAGGTTGTACCTACACGCCATTGTCTCATTTTGCCGCATCTCCCTTTTTAGAACCCATAATCAGCTTTATCCCGCCGGCTATGAGTAGAATACAAACTACAATTCCTTGAAAATAATTGTGATAGTAATAGGCTAAGTCCACCTCTAGCACAGCAGAAACCTCATATAACAAGGTTGGAACTAGGATAGAATCGAACAAATAGAACGCTCCTAAAAATAACAAAGCAATTCCAATCCATTTTTGATGGTTCACAAAATAATCAACGACAGGGGCATCCTCTACAATTCCCGCTTCCACCTTATTGGCTTGCTGTAAACAATCAAAAAAGCTAAAAAACCAAATAATCGGAATTAAGAAAAGGAAAATGGATAAACGCAACACGTCTAATACGTAAATCGCCATTAAGAATGCAATCATCAATTGAATGCCCCGTTTTTGAAGACCTAAATACATATGTCCAGCACCAGGAAAAATTGCGAGTACAGTAGCCAGCATACGACTCTTTTTCCCTTGTTCTCGAAGATGATTAAAATCATCTAGAACGGTTCTATCCTCCACTTTCTCTCCGTTCTCTATCTTTGTTAGATGCTGGATGGCATCAAACAAGCTATAAATCCAAATAATTGGAAGTGCCAACAGAAATACCATGAACCCTCCCTGATTAGTCACTACAGAAACGAAAAGCACCATAGTTCCAATTCCGAAAAAGCCGACTAAAAACGTAAGTCCTCGCTGGTTTAAACCTATATTAAAATGCCCTGCCCCTGGAATAAAAGAGAGCAATATCGTGTAAAAACGTCGACTATCCTGTTTCGTTTTCTCCTGAAGCCTCTCACTTTCTACTGTTGCGGGGATGGAAGGACGATACATTAAGGTAACGATCATATCCAAAACATTAATTCCCCATATAAATAAAGGAATCAATAATAGCGGTTCAGCTCCGTAGTAATCGATAGTCATGAATAACAAAGCGAATGAAAACGATCCTAGAAACAAAAGTAAATAAAGGAGCCCTTTCATTTTTTTGCCTAAATATAAATGTCCCGCTCCCGGTATAACACTACATAACATTGCGAATAGCGGTGATTTTTTCATTACTTTCTTCCCTCCTCTAGCCATCTATCTACAAATCCACTTGTTTGCTCCATTATCTTTTGTGTGAACGGTGTATCTTTCTCGATCTTTGGTCCATCCGTTATGCTTAAAGCATTTTGAAATACGCCGGACATAAACAAGATAAGGGTTAAGGATGCTGCTACGATATAGTGAACGAATGTTTTATTTTTCGTATTGGAATTTACGGTTGGATTTTTCGGAACCATTGAGTATAAACTTTCGATGGATGCTACTGTTTTGTCGGTAAAGCTTTCACTAATTACGTAATCAGGGGTGCTAAACTCTATGTTTTCTAAATACGTGTTCATGCAAGATTCACAGCTATATAGATGCTGTTCGATTGTTTCATGTTCTTCCTCTGATAAGGAGTCTGCTATATATGCCAAAACCCTTTCTTTGTTTAGGTGTTCCATAAAAAATCCTCCTCCTTCCAATTATCCTTCATCCACTTTCTTGCTCGATATAATCTCATCTTTACCGTTGTTTCCTCAATACTTAGCTTTTTAGAAATCTCCTGATAGGAGAGGTCTTCTATGTAGTAATACCAAACTGTGAGCCTAAGTGTTTCTGGCATTTCGCCAATTGCTGTTCGAACCCTTTTGCGTAAAGACTCGTGTATGACTTTGTCTTCCGTACTGTCTATGGTCGGAAGTGCATATTCCTTATCAAAATAGGTGAGATCTTCTTTTGCCCTTTGCTTCTTCCGTTTATAGTCAATGGCTTTATGAAGCGCAATTTTGCCTAACCACGTCTTGAAGCCCTGATGTTGATAGCTAGGGAGAGAATTCATCATCTTGATAAACGTTTCTTGTGCCACATCCTCCGCTTCCTGCGGGTCTCGCAACACACTGTATGTGATATTAAAAACATGCTGCTTGTATGTTTCGATAAGGACACGCAGTGCCTGTTGATTACCAGCTAATATTTTCTTGATAAGTCGTTCCTCATGAATCGTTCTCTCCCTCCTTCCCGATGCATCCAAAGTATAGACGACCAAAAGACATACAAAGGCTACAAACATTTCAAAAAAAATTGAAAGGTGCCTGTCACTTCCCGAAATGTGTCGAAGGTTCGACACATTTCGGGAAGTGACAGGCACCCTATAAAAGCGGTGCGATACAGGCTTCGCCTTCATTCTTTGCGGAATTCACATAATCGCTTACATCATAAGCATGTAATTCTTCCATTCCTACTTGGGCAAGAAATTGGCTCGCTTCTTCTGAACTCCACTTTCTCGGTTCAATCCACTCTGATTCCTTATCCTTCGGAAGAATCACTGGCATCCGGTCATGAATACCTTTCATAAACTCGTTTGCATCTTGAGTTAAGATGGTACAAGTAAACAAATCTTCCTTTTCATTTGACCACTTATCCCATAGACCCGCAAACGCAAATAAATGCCTACCCTTAGGCGCAATTCGTTTCGGTTGCTTTTGTTTCCCTTCTCGCTTCCATTCGTAAAAGCTGTCGGCGATGATTAAGCAACGTCTACTCGTGAGTAGCTTCTTAAAGCTCGGCTTTTCATGAGCAGATTCACTACGGGCATTAATCATTTTATATCCAATTTTCGGATCCTTCGCCCACCCTGGCACAAGTCCCCACTTTAAGTAACCAGCCCGCTTCTTTTGACCATCATGAATAATGGCTAGCACGTTCTGGCCAGGTGCAATATTATATCGTGGTTGATATTCCGCAAACAATTGGTCAATTTCAAACTGATCAAACAGCTCTTCTATGGTTGCGTGCAGAGTAAACCTACCACACATCCTTACCACCCCTCTTTACAAAATACGCCCATTCGGAATAACCACATCTTCTATCGTTTGCTGAATTTGAACAGCTATCTCTTGATTTTTCATTCCTTCATACTGTTCAGGTGAAATCGGTTCACAAATCGTGAGTTGAACGTGTGCTGCTTGTAGAGAACCATCCTTCTCTTCCATAATTTTATAAGTCCCGTTTATAGCAACTGGTATGATTGGAACACCAGCTTTCGTTCCTAACCGCAAGCTTCCGGGTTTAAATTCATGAACCGTCGTTCCTCGGCTTCTCGTTCCTTCAGGAAAAATGACCATAGAATGACCAGCTTCTAAATTTTCAATCCCGTCGTTCATGACCTGTATGGCCCCTCGGCGGTCACTACGATTTAAAAATACACAATGTATCTTTACCATCCATTGTGGAATGATTGGAATTTTCTTAATCTCTTGTTTTGCTATAAAGCCAATCGGCTTCCCAAGGTAACCAAGTAAAACAAGGATATCAAATAAGCCTTGGTGGTTCGCAACAAACAAAGCTGGTCCTGCGGGTAGGTTCTCTTGTCCCACCACCTCAATCGTAGATCCTGTTTTTTTGAATACTCGTTGTGAAACTAATTTTGGTGTCTCAAAATATAGTTCGTCTTGTTTTTGTCCCGTAACAGATTTAGCTTTTTTATCTATTGTCAGTAGCCTCGGTACACTTCCTAATATTTGCAAGGCTGCATATATATAAACTAAAAGACTGCGCACCTTCTTCTCCCCTTTACTATTCTGTCTTATTATACCACGGAAAAAAACACTCCACCTGTATGATAGAGTGTTTTAAAATCCGAACCGGTTTCTTATCTTCCCAGAATAACGTTGATAAGCAGAGGAACGATTTAGCTTCCGCTTTTCCATTAACATATCGTAGTGTATTTCTTTTTCCGTCAGCTTTTTCTTGTACTCCTTTAGCTGGTCTGGGTCTTCACAGCAACGGATAAGCTCTCTTAGCTGCACAAGTTCTTTATTTAGTTTAACCTCTTCGGGTAAGTACCCTGAGTTTTTCATCATTAAATAGCTAGTCCGCATATCTTCTGGAATCATCGATAAGTCTTCTAGCTTTTGTGGCTTTCCTTTGCCTTTTAAGTTATCGAATTGTCCCTCTGAAATGGCTTTCTTAATCTTTTCTTCTACCATCAATGTCACGAAATCCATGGAACATTCTCCTTTCGTCACTTTCTCCTATTATACCAATAAAACCGCTTTTAAAGCTTATGAAAATACTTCCTCTGCGCCGTTCAAAAATGGCATCATCAATCACCTTTCAGCATATGGATACAATAAGTAAATCACTTTCGTTCCATTGGCTCAGATGTTAAAATGGCCTCGAACAAACAAAGGGAAGGATGATAGGAATGCACGTAGGTAGCAAAGGTTGG
Source organism: Radiobacillus deserti (assembly GCF_007301515.1). Taxonomy (GTDB): domain Bacteria; phylum Bacillota; class Bacilli; order Bacillales; family Amphibacillaceae; genus Radiobacillus; species Radiobacillus deserti. The sequence goes on along the minus strand of NZ_CP041666.1, from coordinate 652,857 downwards.
TATGTAGAGGAACTCAAAAGTCGTGGTGTACGAACTCATGAAGGACGCTATATCGAACAGTATAAAACTCACGTACTTGCAAACCTATTAGAAGAAAAGAAAAACTAATTCAGCTGAAAGCAGTAGCCAAAGCTACTGCTTTTTTTAATGCTATTTATTGACACTGGGAAATTTTTCGATACAATTTTACACTTTCCAACATTTACTACACCATTACCCCCATAAATTTACCCCTTTTAGAGAAATGCTATGAATAGAAAATGTCATCATTGGAGGAACGCTGTGATGTTTGCAAATGCAGAAATTGGAATAGATCTTGGCACAGCCAATATACTTGTTTATACGAAATCTAAAGGAATTGTGTTGAATGAACCCTCTGTGGTTGCAATTGATACAAAGACAAAAAATGTCGTTGCGGTGGGACAGGAAGCAAAAGAAATGGTCGGGAAAACGCCGCGGAATATCATCCCAATTCGACCACTTAAAGATGGCGTCATTGCAGATTACGACATAACTGCGCAAATGCTTAAGGAAATTTTGAAAAAGGTAAGTAAGAAGATTGGTGTTTCAATGCGCAAGCCAACTGTCGTCGTATGTACTCCATCTGGAAGTACGACTGTCGAAAGAAGAGCTATACATAATGCTGTCAAAAGCTATGGTGCAAAGGAAGTTCACTTAATTGAAGAGCCAGTAGCAGCTGCGATTGGTGCAGACCTACCAGTGGATGAGCCGATCGCTAATGTAATTGTTGATATCGGCGGTGGTACGAGTGAGGTTGGTATTATCTCCTTCGGCGGGATTGTGTCGTGCCGCTCTGTACGAACAGGCGGAGACAAAATGGACGAAGAAATCATCCACTACATTCGAAAGCATTACAATATTTTGATTGGGGAACGAACGGCAGAGAACCTAAAAATGGAAATCGGCTACGCGTTAATTGATCATAAAGAGGAATCCATGGATATTCGGGGTCGAGATTTAGTAACGGGCTTACCAAAAACCATAACTGTAACGTCAACACAAGTTCAAGAAGCAATTAAAGAATCGCTAGAATCAATCCTTGAAACGATTCATGCCACGTTAGAAAACTGTCCCCCAGAATTAAGTGGGGATATTGTAGATCACGGAGTGACCATTACCGGTGGCGGTGCTTTAATAAAAGGAATGCAACAGTGGCTAGCAGACGAATTACATGTCCCAGTTCATTTAGCTCCAAACCCTTTAGAATCTGTCGCAATTGGAACAGGTCGTGCATTAAAAATGATAAATAAATTACAAAAAGCAGCAAAATAAAAAACGGAGCCGTAAATGGCTCCATTTTTTATTAATTAAACGTTTGACCAATAATTATTTCGTTACATTCAAAACAACGGTTTCTCCGTGTGTTGCTTCTTGATCTACAAAGCTTTCCATATTCGATACATCATTTGTCACAACAATTGGAGTAATCGTAGAAGAAGCTTTTTCTGAGACAACATTTAAATCAACTGTAATTAATGGATCGCCAGCAGACACTTTGTCTCCTTGACCTACATGTGCTTCAAACCCTTCTCCATTTAGAGATACAGTCTCAAGACCAATATGGATTAAGTATTCTACACCTGACTTCGATTCAATACCTACCGCGTGTTTTGTAGGAAATACTTGTAAAATCGTCCCATCTACAGGTGCCACCACTGTGCCTTCACTCGGGATAATAGCTACACCGTCTCCCATCATTTTTTCAGAAAAGGTCGGATCTGGAACCTCCGATAGTGGTACGACCTTACCAGAAACCGGCGCTACTACTTTATCTTCTTTTGGCGCGTCATTTTTTCCGAATAATTTTTTAAACATTGCAGAACCTCCTTGATTACTTTCACTTTCCATAAGCTAACGTAAAGACTACCCTATTCCATCTCTATTCTCAACTGTTATACTACTATCAATACCCGATTTTTACGAACCTAATCGAGGAAGGAGAAACTGTTATGAAACCAGTAATTCCATTATCAGATAGTGAAAAGCAAAATATGATACACCTTATTCAAGCGTATTTCCTAGAAGAACGTGGTGAAGAGCTCGGGGAATTAGCTGCGTCCTTTATTCTAGATTTCTTTATGAAGGAATTAGCTCCCATCGTATATAATATAGGAATCCAAGATGCTCACACATTTCTTCAGTCGAAGCTAGAGGATGTCTTTGAGCTTGAAAAGTAGAATTTTTATAATTGAATGGAATAAACAGCAACGTCTTTTTCTCGCTTTGAAATCATTTTTTCAAACGTCATTCCCACACGTTCCGCAACTCTGATGGATGGAAGGTTATCGGGAACGATTAAAGAGATGAATGCTGAGATATCCAAATGGTGCTTTCCAAATTCCAGACAAGCTTTGGCCGCTTCCGTCGTGTACCCATTCCCCCATGCCTCACGCTTAAATAAGTAGCCAATTTCGACTCTTACTTCCCCATCTACTTTTTGCGGGACTAATCCACATTGACCTAGGAATGCACCAGTGTTCTTATTCTCTACAATCCATAGTCCGATATTATATTTGCTATAATTTTCTTTCGTCCAGCTAATCCACTGTCTTGTTTCTTCTATATTTTTTGTGGATGGATAGTATTTCATTGCGATTGGATCTGAAAAAATTTCTTGTAAGTTGTCCAAATCATCGTACACCATTTTCCGAAGCCTTAATCGCTCAGATGTTGTAACCACTCTCCCCAAATTATTTCTCCCCCCCTTATTGTAGAACCCATTTTTCAATTGCAGTTGCTACACCGGAGTCGTTGTGATGACCAGTTACCCAGTCTGCTGCAGCTTTCACAGACTCCTGTGCGTTCTCCATTGCAATCCCAATTCCAGCTGCTTGAATCATCTTTATATCATTTAAGCTGTCTCCAGCCGTCATGACATCCTTTAACGCTATACCTAGACGGAGGCAAATTTTTTCTAACGCAGCCGCTTTGTTTATCCCAGTAGCGTTTACTTCAATATTGGTTGGGCTCGAATTACTTAATTCTAATTGATAATTATGTTCAAGCTCCTTCCATACTTCATCACGAAGGACTTCATCTTCAAAGTGAAATCCAAACTTCAACCAAAGAAGTCCTTCTAAGCTCTCTGGTATTTCATTTCTCCAAATCCGCTCCGTTGAGGTAATCCACATTCCAGTTTTATGCTTTTTATGTAGAGCAATCAGTTCTTTTATCTCTTGAAGTCCAATCGTCTGGCGGTCAACGAGTTGGCCATCTGTTGTCCAAATCTCACTACCATTTCCCGTAATTAGATAGGAGGACAACTCCAATTCATCTGCAATTGGTTTACAAGTACTAATATGTCTCCCTGTTGAAAGCACAACCTCTACCCCTTGCGCACGTGCCTTCTTTATTGCTTCTTTATTTCGCTCTGACACTTGGTTCTCTGAATTTAATAATGTACCATCCATATCTAAGGCAATTAGTTTAATGGACATCCTCTCAGCTCCTCCCTCGCGACATTTGCCCAAACTATATCATTAATTCACGCTTCCTTCCACTTTAGCCGTGTAAAGCTCGCATCCTTGACAAATGTATAATCATACTGTAAAATAAATATTTAGCTTCACCATAGAAGCGACTTGAATGACGAATGATGGTAAAAATACTGGCTTTTCTGCTTTATTTTTCACATGACTTAATTCACACTGGATCGGCTTCGGAGCCGTAAGGATGTAAGAGAGGTAGGGCTTACGTCGTTTAGGTTCAAAGAAAAACTTCGCTCGTTTTTCTTCTACTATTACGTGTAGTAGCTTAAAAATACCAGGTGGAAAAAGAGACCGCGGCAGTTTATAACACATTTCATATAAATTTGGTTTTTACATGTAATCTTAGCAAGTTGCTTTTATAGACTTGGGTATTCCAAGCTCGGTGAATAAAATCATCCTATCTCGTAGGATAGCAAAAGGCAGGCCTTATTGAGCCTGCCTAATTATTTGGGTTGGTTGAGGCGGTGTCGTAATGATGACGATGATACTCTTATCTAATTCAAAGTTCCAGTCTACAAAGACATCCATAATTTTACGCTTCAAAATTCGTTCAAAATGACTATTACTGTGCAAATACTTCTTTTCTAAATTTCTTTTCGTTAGAACAAGTAGCTCCTCATGCCCTAAACGAATGAGTTCTTTTTCTATCGGAATCAATAAGCCTTCTCTAACATTTACAAATGTCCGTTCATTCAATTGATAACATTCTTGTATGGCTGGAGATTTTTGAACCGATTGACTAATAAGGTCTATCTCCTCTAGAAGACGATTTTTCCCTTCAAAGCTACTTTGTATAGCGAAAGAATGATCCAGCTGTTGAGTAACTGCAACAAAAACCCCCGTCTTATTATGTAAATTCCAGTCAAAATAAAATTCAAAAATGTCCGTGTCAAACAAATCGTGGATCGTTGTCGTAATATTTGAGGTTAACGACTCCATAACCGCATCCCTTGTTTTTTGGACCGTATCTTCATTTTTCGTTTTCATAAGTACTCGTTCTGTTGCAGACATAAAGTTCCGTATATATACCACAACATAAGGATGACTGAAAGATACATGAACAGACTCTGGACCTTTTCCAAAGTTTTCTTGTAGTAGCTTACTAATAAATTTACTCATTTGTGCTGTCTTTTCTGCGAATTCCATATTATCCTCCAATGTAATACTATTCCCATAGTATTACCACTTAGTGGTATAATTATTTGGAAGAAATTTTATATGGAAAAATTCACAATTCTGTGATTAACTTGAAAATAGGTGAAGGGATAGAACGCCATTTCGCTAAAGGAGAATCACATTCAATGCAATATTTGAATGATTCATTATTGGTAGAATTGTACATTATGGCTTTTATGTTAAAAACCGATGATGAACTGGTACAAAGGTTGGAAGTCGAACTAAATCGAAGGGGTATTGTACCGGAGAGATATTGGGATGACTGACCGTGAAAGGAATTATTGGAGATTCGTCTTTTGTGATAAAAAATCTATTGGGACGAATTGGCACGTTCCTTCATCCCTATTTTTTAATAGTCTACTCAATTCCTCTTTCTAAAATTGCTTGATGCAATAAATAAATAAATTCATCATTTAATTTAAGCTCTATTGCCTTTTTATAGGCATCAACTAGCTTTTCGTCAGAAAGACTTTCAAACATAACAAATCACCTTTTCCAAAAAAATAAAGCCTTTCCAGTACATAATGAACAAGTAGGAAAGGACTGAGTTATTCAAACATCATCGGATTTTCAGACTATCTACCTAACTAGTATTCTGTTTTAGTATGCAAGAACACCCTGTTTCTTAGAATTATTACTTTCTAGTAGTAAGTAGAGCTTATACGTAAATAGTACATTACTATTTATAGTATTTCAACATTAAATATTTAATACTCATAGTGTGTTGATTCTTCTTGAAATGGGGGTATATTCTATTTGAGGTGAGAAAAAGAGATGCCTAACAAAGCTTTAGCTAGCGTGATTGGCGAAAGGCTTCGCACATTGAGAAAAGAACGAAACCTTAGCCAAGAAGATTTAGCCAATATATCTTCCCTACATCCTACCTATGTTGGACAACTAGAACGTGGTGAAAAAAACGCCACGATTGAAACCCTTGAAAAGGTAACGAAAGGTTTAGGTGTAAGCCTAGAGGAATTCTTTCGATTCACGGAAACAAATGGTGATAAAAAGGATGAGGTCATTGCACAACTTAATACCTTATTAAATAACGTTACGGACGAGGATCAAGAAGTGATTATGAAAATCATTCAAGTGCTTATTGATTGGCGTGAAAGAACACATTGAACAATTTTCATAATAGATTTCTTTCATTCTCGGCGAAGCTTGGATTCCAATAATCCAAGCTTTTTTCGTTCATTAGGACTTAAGTCTTAGCTAATTTACGTCTCTAGAGCATTCTCCTACATCTTCTTACACGGTACGATACAAATGGCTGATCAACCAACCCAAAAAGGTCACCAAGTATCTACATAAAAAATAATAAACGTACATTTATAGGAGGGTAACATGAAGCTATTATCTTTTATTGTAAGAAGAAAAATTTTGGTAGGATTGTCGGTGTTCTTAATTCTTTTGCTAGGCGGCTATGCCATCATAAACTTAGACAAAGAGCTAATGCCGGTTGTCAAGATGGATGGAGGGTATGTTGACATCACAACAGAGGATATGTCTGCCTCTGAAATAGAGCGGACAATCACTACTCCGCTCGAGGCAAAAATCCAAAGCATCGATGGTGTAGAAGACGTAAATTCTACTACTTCTATCGGGCGTATCTCATTGGATGTGACGATAGAAGAAGGGCGTGGAGACGAAGTTTTTAAGGAAGTAGAAACTACGGTTAACAGTACTTCTTCTGAAATGAAGGGAATTGACCAAATTGATGCAGGTCAATACGGTTCCAATCAAAGTTATGAGTTTTTTATGGATGTTTCTGGTGGAGATATGAAGGAAATGACCACCTTTGCTAAGGACATTTTGGAACCCAGACTAGAAGAACTACCAGAAGTTCGAGATGTATCCCTATCCGGAACGTTAGAAAATGAAGTAGAAATTGCGTTCGATCGAGAAGAAATTCAAAAAGCACAATTAGATATCACACAAGTTATTGGAATTATTCAAGAATCAAACAGCGAAGCTACGCTTGGACAATTTTCAGAAGATGGAAGTAACTCAACTTTAAGATGGAATAGTCAAGTTACGGGAATAGAGGACTTGCAAGACATTGAAATTCCTAGTCCCTCTGGCATGATTACATTAGATAAGGTTGCAGACATTTCTCTTCAACCACTGGAAAGCTCTTCTTTCGTTTGGAAGAACGGAACAAAGGATTTTGTTTTCGTACAAGTTGGCCGGGCAGCAGATGTCACACAAATTGAAATGGCGGACGCTATTCGCGCTGAAATAGATCATATACGAGATGAGAATTTACTAAATGGGTTTGAGTTAAATGAAATCGTGGCGCAAGCAGACTATGTGCAAGAGTCTATTGATGGTGTAACAAGTAACATTCTCATTGGTGGTATTATTGCGATTGTGATATTACTGCTCTTCTTACGTAATGTTAGAGCAACCTTGATTGTTGGTATATCGATTCCAACATCCGTTCTTTTGACATTCGTTGCCATGGCATTATTCGATTATAGCTTAAATATTTTGACACTAATCGGCTTAGGACTTGGCATTGGGATGATGGTGGATTCCTCCATCGTTATTCTTGAATCTATATATCGAAAAAAGGAGCAAGGGATTCCTGCTTTTGACGCTGTGATTGCCGGGACGAAAGAAGTGGCTGGTGCAGTACTTGCTTCGATGTTAACCACGATTGTCGTGTTCTTACCAATCGGCCTACTAGGTGGGGATATGGGACAATTTATGATTATGCTATCGACCGTAGTTGCGATTACGTTAGTTAGCTCTGTGGTTATTTCTTTTACCTTGATTCCTTCCTTGTCAGAGAAATTCCTAAAGCTTAGAAAACATAAAGTGGAAAGAAAACAGGGTCCCCTGCAGAGAGGGTATCGTCGACTAACAGGATGGGTCGTAAAAAAGAAACGAAATAGCTTTATCATCATCACGACTTTCCTATTATTATTCGCTGGTTCCATCTTTTTAGTTCCAAAGATTCCGATGACCATTATGCCTGACATGTATAACCGTTACAATGAAATTTTGATAGAAGTGGAGCCAGGTCTATCGGAAACTCAAAAAACAGCATTAATTGACGAAATGCATACGAGATTAAGCAACATCCAAGACGTGGAAACAGATTACATGATGGATGAGGGGAACTCTCTTTATACCATTATTAACATGACAAAAGGGGAAGACATTACGAGAGAACAAGCAGAAATTAACGAGGATATTTTTGATGCACTACGAGGTTTGAAAGAGGACTACCCTGTCAATAGTGTACAAGGAAGCATGTCTAGCGGAGGTGGCTATCCGGTTCAAGTTACATTAAAAGGGGAAGAGTTTGAAAGACTACAAGCCTTATCAGAAGAATTTAGCGAAAAGTTAGCGGACATTGATGGAATTGTTGAGGTACAGCATTCGATGCAAAACACGTCTAGCCAACAAGAAGTAGTATTAGACGAGAAGGCTTTAGAAGATACGAGTATAAGTCAATCACAGATTAAGCAGTTGATTCAGCAGTCCTTCTTAACTACTGAAATCGGTGAACTTACGATAGATGAAGAAAATGTTCCTATTAACGTGACTTGGAATGACGCCTCTAAACCAGAAAACAGAAGTGAGCTAATGGACATGGAGATCCATACAGCAGATGGAGAAAAAACGTTATCAGATTTCGTAAGCTTTCAGAACGTGGAGACTCCAAATGAAATTAAACATACGGATGGGGAACGATTTGTCACCATCTCTGCGGACATAAAAGACAGAGATTTAGGCGCCATTAACCGAGATGTCCAAAAATTAATGAATGATTTTGATACACCAGAAGGCTATGACATCACAGCAGCAGGAGATCTTGAACAACAGCAAGAATTGATGCAGCAAATGTTAATGGTGTTGGGTATCGCTATCTTCCTCGTTTATCTTGTAATGGCTGTCCAATTCAACCATTTAGTTCATCCGCTTATCGTCATGTCAGTTATTCCGGTTACGGTCATTGGGGTAATCGTTGGATTATTCATTACTGGGCAAGACTTAAGCTTGATGTCTGGAATGGGTGTGGTCATGCTAATCGGTATTGTGTTGAATAATGCCATTCTACTCATTGATCGAACAAATCAATTAAGACGAGAAGGGTATTCCGTAGAAGAGGCTTTACTAGAAGCTGGGCAAAATCGTTTACGTCCTATCTTCATGACAACATTAACTACCGTTGGGGGAATGCTTCCTTTAGCACTCGCTTCAGGTAGTGCCGGAAACTACCAAGCACCGATGGCAACCGCAATCATTTCTGGGTTACTGTTTGCCACCTTCATTACCTTGCTTTTAGTACCAGCTGTTTATGCATTGTTCAGTAGAAAAAAGAAAAAATTAGGGCAAGAAGAAGCAAAGCAAGAACAAGCAATCCTGTAAAAATGAAGTTGCTCGGCTTTACCTTCTAAATATTGGCTGTCCCAGAGTTACATGTTGTGTTCATTCTAAATGTTACACATGATATACGTTAGAGAATTTAAAAAACCCACCTTTCTTTAAAAAGGTGGGTTTCATCATTCGACATAATTCGGGTAGTGACAGGCACTCACCATTCAATATGAATGGATTCACTTGGATAAGTCGTTTTTGTATAACTATGAATTTGGAGGCTAATTGGCACTGGCTCTTCATCCTTCCCAGATTCGAGTGTCATTCTTTGTTCAGTTGGAAAGAATCGCGCGGATACACCTTCTGGTATTGGTTCTGTACCTGTATAGGTATTTCCATCTTGGTCTATAATGAAGCTCTCCGTACCTTCAACCTCAATCGAAACAGATTCCGGCTTTGTATGTATGTCATAAAAAATGTCCTCAAAATTTCTTTCTTTAGTATATGGTGTCCGTACGATTAATGTCGTTGGTGCCCCTAGCTTTATATTTTCCACTGAAATGGTGGATCCTTGAAACGGAAAGGTTTGCGGTTCTTTACTATATGGGTCGAGAGAAAAGGTTTCATTAACCGCGATTGTCTCCTGAATCATTCGAACCTTTGCTTCCAACTGATTAGGTGGAGAAAAGTACATGGACTGAAACGGAATCTCTTCTATTACCAAATCTCTAGTGGAACTCGAGCCTTGATTATTTAATGTCAGACTGGTGTGCTCCGGTTCATACACTTCGTTCCCACTTTTTAAATACTCGAAATCGAAGAACTTACTGTTCATCATGTAATTAGACTGTTCATCCGGTTCAGGAATCTCATATTCATAATGCAATAATGTAGTCGTCGGTGCGACCGTTAGTTTCGTAACATGAATGTCGTGACCTGCAATGGTAACATCCTGATTAATTTCTTCCTCTTTTATTTCTTGTTTTTCCACGGGAACCGTAAAGCTCCACTCTCCTTGAACCGTTTTTCCTCCCTCCATATTATAGATGCCATATCTCATTTCTTCTTCTATTGGAAGTGTGGATATTTCTACTAGTTGTTTAATTTTTAATTTAATATCAGATTCTGTCTTGTCTTCCTGCAGCGGCACAATACCAATTCGCCCTTTAAACACAGATGAGTCCTCGCTTTTATTTCGATTCTGCACATTGGAAATCATGTAGTTTCCGCTAAGTGCTTTTGTGTAATCTAATACTCCGCGTTCTGCATCAATGTAAAGTGGAGTACGACCACTAATGGCCCACTTTCTCTCTTTCTCTAAATCTTCCACTTCATAATAAATGTATGTTTGAATGTCGTCTGCAACAACATGGGTAATCCTCATTTCAATTCCGTTGCTTTCCGCCTTGAGGTTTACACTGTTCCCAACCCCGAATTGTTTAATATCTTCTAAGCTTTGATTATCGGAAACTTGGAATCCACTCCACCATGCGGATACCTTTCCAAATGCACCTGTAACCGCCAGAAGAAAAACAAGGAAGACAACCGAACCAGCGATAATCCCTAGCTTCTTCGGTGTCCACTCTATCTTTTTCTTTACAGGCTTATTTTTTAATCTTTCATAGATGTTCATGCATGTTGGGCACGTATGTAAGTGAGCCTCCAGCTTCTCTTTTTTCTCTGGTGACAGCTTTCCATTCATATATTTTGGCAATTGGACCTGACATTTTCTACAATTCATACTTCACCTTCTTTTTCTCCTAGATGTCGTTTACCTATATATGTTTTTTCTACAAAATATTTAATTTTCCTTCTATTTCCTTCTCTCAACAGAAAACCCGTAGCAACATATATGTGCTACGGGTTTTCATTCGTAATGGATTCTGTCTTAAAGTCTCCCCGGTTTACTACCGTCCTATTTTTTCCTGCTCGTTTCGCCATATACAAGGAATCGTCGGCTGCATGGAACAAGGTTTCTTTGTCCATCCCCGCCGCTAGCTTTTGCACGCCTATACTAATCGTGACCTGCTCGCCATTTAACTCCTGATGGTGAACTTGGGATAAGCTTAAGCGTATTTCTTCTACCTGTTGATGGAAGTCGTCTGTTGATTTCCCAATACTCACAATGGAAAACTCTTCGCCTCCATACCGAGAGGCAAAATCGTCAGCAGATAAATGTTGATGAATTTGTCGAGCGACAATCGCAATAACACGATCTCCTGCTAAATGACCGAAACGATCGTTTACCGATTTAAAATTGTCAATATCTAAAACCGCCACATGGACGTCTAACTCTTCTGGATTGTCAATTCTGAAAATAGAGTCTAAATGTTCATGAAAAGAACGGTGATTATAAAGCTCTGTGACAGGATCGATACGATTTAAGCGTTCCATATGAACATTTTTTAATGTCAACTCCCGTTTTTCTCCCATGATTTCAAGGAGCTTTGCCCTTACAAGAGAGTGGTGACGTAAAAATCGACCGATGATTAATGTCGCACCAATAAATAATGCAATAACTAGCAAGTAGTCTGAAGCTGTTAATTCTAAATAATCTCTATACACAAAGTAATAAACAACAATAAAAGATAAAAATGCTAAGAAAACCGAATAGAACAATAAATGTATTTTATAAAAAAATAACGATATCAACATAGGAAAGACAAGTATAAACGTAGTTAAGGGCTTGTCGTAAATAGCAAACATAATAATACAAGCAATCCCATTCATCCCTGTAATTAGGATGTAATCCACATATTCTACTTCTTTATACGTAACGAGCTCTAAAAAAAGCATCGTTAAAACAAGTTGTAGGACAGGGGATAACACGGTTTGCCCAAAAAAGCTACCAATCTCCTGATACGTAAAAAGCATATTCACGGAGGTCATTATTACATAAAGCCCAATGACCATCCAAAGCGTATTTAAAATTCCACGAACTAGAGTCTTTTGGTCGAGATTTACATCCAGTCCAGCCATTGGTTTTCCCCCATAAAAAAAAGTGACATCCAAAACGAATACCACCCCAAAAATATCCGGTAACCCGGCAATCCTAGCTTTACTTGTTTTATAAAGCCTTAGACCCGTAGTTTTGCGTCCCCGCTTTTCAGTGGGTTTGCCTTTCTCGCTTTAGATTATTAGATTATATGTCTATTATACGCTATTCATACCTAGATATAAATACCTATTTGAGAGAGGAATGATAATTTTTTAGTCTTCGTCCTTTACGTCCATGCTTTCTGGAATCGGCTCATTTAAATATTCCTGCATCATCTGATGGAGCTTTTCAACCTGCTCTAAATGAGTATCAAACTGCTCTCGATTTATTAAAAATTCTTTTCCATCATGGATTGCACGAATTTTATTATGATGAATTAATGCTTCAATTTTTGACTCTGAAAGTTGAAGATATTCAGCCGTTTCTTTGACCGTTAAATACATGGTTTTCATTCACCCTTTATCCCTTATTTAGTATTATTATGACCCGTATGTCATCCCTTTAATCTTTTTGTTTAATAGTGTATTGGATTGTTAAAAATGGTATAGAAAAAATCGTCATTCGATGGATTGCCTCTAAATTTCCTTTCTCTTTAGTAGATACCGTAAAGTGTTCTTGCAGAGGTAACTTCATTCTACTTTTCCCAATAGCCAAGTAGATTCCCGCTTCCCCATTATCTTTGCTAGATAAGCTTAGACGCTTTCCTTTTTCTTCTTCGAGTTTCAAAATCCCAATCATTGTCGAAAATGGCAATGGCAAAGCGATATTCATATAAGTTGTCGCTTTCGTTGTGTGGAACGAATATAAGGCTACGAAAACGGTTTGATTGTCTACTTTACGAATCCATGCTCGAACAGATTCTCTGCCGTCCTCCGCATCATCCACCTTTACAACTTGACCTGTCATCTCTATTTCCCTCGGTGTAAGTGGAAGATTGATTTGTTGAACGAATCTACTGATGATTTTATATAGACCTGCAAATGGCAGAAACCAGGGATGCCAATACACACGGGCTAACAATTGATAACGGTTCGTATTCTCATAAAACCTTCGAACCTCACGATCCAATGCTTGTAAACGATAGATATCCATATCCTCTACTAATCCTTGTACTGGCTCCGAAAGCTTCTCTAGCTCTCTTTTCTTCCTCCAACCTCTTATGTTACTAATTGGGAAATTCCATTCCTTTGCTTTTGAACTTGGCGCTCCTAAATACCAACCAAGCACCCCTATCGCGGCAAATAATAGACCATTTGTCCCACCGTGGAATAATAGCATAAAGGACAAGCTAACATGGAATAGGCCCGTCCAATTTCCGACTGCATACAACAGGGAGAATACTATGCTAACACCTAAAGCAAGAAAGGAGATGGGAATCAGCGCTTTTTGTAGCTTCCTTTCGTAAGGCGTTTTGCATGCTAAGTAGATCCCGCCATATATCGCAACCATGTAAACAAGGACCGAAACCACCTCTAAAAATCTCGAAAAAGAGATTCCAATTGCGACAACCCAAGGCGCCACACACGCCGTAAAAGCGATAAACGAATAAGATTTAACTTTTTGAATACGACCGAGGAAGCCGATGAAGACTAGCAAAAGGAACCCGGCATAGTGAAAATGAATAGCAGTTAACCAAGTAATAATAGGAGAAAAGCCTAGATTCAAGTTTAGCTGAAATGCCAGATACCATGCTCCCCCTACTAGCAGATGAATCATTCCTAATTCAATCAAGCATTCTTCCATATGAACAAAACCTCGCTGTAAAAACCGCTTGATTCCAATGAAAGCAATGACCGCTGTGTATAAGATATAAAGGCATACCAAAAATCCATCCAGCATCGTGTCTCCTGTTACTTGTAAGGTAAAGACGGCTACAGATGCTATAGTGAATAGGAAAACAAGAAAAGGATGCTTCTCCCCTTTTGTTTCTAAAAGTATATGTAATACAAGAGGAACAAAAACGAGCTGAGCTACAGTTAATAATAAATAATACCAGGCATAAGACTGAAAAAAGATTAAAATGAGTAATAGTAGGAGATTACCAATCGAGACTGTTTTCATATTCATCTTGAATGAACTCCCCCTCATAAGCAAATACATGTCCAATCATTGGATTCCGGACCGAAACGTCAATCCGATACGTATTTTTTATAGGATCAAAGGATTCCTTGACCCTCGCTAATCCTTGAAACAATTTTGGTAATGGAATCTCCCATTTCCCTATTACCAATCGTTGGTCTTTCGATGTAATTAAAATACCGCCATCTTGTGTCACTTCAAACACTAAGTCGGAATACACAACGGGAGATTCTCCTAAATAATCCTTGATTACATTCCGTTTAGAATCTAAGCTCATTACCGCATTAAAGAACCGCGTTTTATTTGGGAAATAGAACGCTCTCTTCCAATACACCTGCTCCTTCTTAGACTGATTAACGATCGTAAAAGGAATGTTTTGACCGTGTTCCGGGAACAATAGCTTTCTCTTTGTCGCCAGCCAAAAAAGCGGTGCCAGCCACCGTGGGCCTCCACGAATCCTATACATCGTGCCCTTCGCAACAAACACGGATCCTTCGGAGACACTGTATCTTTTTTGCAGCATTGGATGTAATCTATTAAAATCTTTGCCCATTGCCTTTCGGTATATAGACATTTCTCGCTCATCTCTTTCTTTTACAGAATTTAGCGGTAGGGACATCCTCTCCCGTGGTCATACCTAGCCAGGATAATAGGATTAACGCAAGATTAAAGGTTAGCGGATTAAATGGATGAGACAATACGCTAACATCTCCCCATAACGCAGCTAAAGTTAAGCACATGAACACTACCATTTGTAGTTGAAATAAGCGCCTCTTATTACGTATGGCTAAGAACAAGAGTCCAAACAATATTTCTATTCCACCTGCAAGACGGACGATGGATGGAGCGAAATCAGTTGGAAATATGCTTCGCACCATTTCTAACTCTGTTTCGTGCATCATGAGAAGCTTCGGGATTGCTCCATGATATATCCAGATAAACACAAACAAAAAACTAATCAGCCAATACCCAAAGAACCGTTTATATTGTTGATTTGGACTTTCTCCTTTTTCCAGCCATCTCTTTAAAACATCAAAGCTAAGAGCTGTTCCCCATCCCATAACTGGTCGAAAGAGGAAACGATCTATAAAGGATCCAAAGCTTCCAAAATTCGTTTGATAATTATATTCGGTAAGAAACGTTATCGAATCTTTGCTGGGTTTGTATTTCCAATATCCACGTCCTTCTCGAATTGGCGAGATTGTTTGATCTGTTCCAAAGTGTAAAGAAGACGTTCTAGAACCATCCCCACCATGAAAACGACCAACACTCTGTCCCCAGCCTTCTACTTTAAATGGACCTAGCTTCGTTTGATAGGAAAAAGCTTGAGGCTTTCCCTCTTCTTTTGGTAGGTAATGAATTTTGGTAAAACGCAAATCCCACTGTTCATGAAGGCTAGGATTTTGAGTTGCTTCCCATAGCCTTTCCAAATCTGCATATATTGGAAGCTCTACATAGATTGGCCTTCGTTTCATTCTCATCTCTCCCAAGCCGTATCATTTGTCTTGTCCATTGTAACACAGGGAATACATAAGAAAGGAGTGAGGATAGTTCCTCACTCCTTGTTCATTTTTTATGCAAATGATAAACGGTTCGCTTCATCGTTTCCAACACTGTTTTTTTGTATCGGACACCGAGCATAAGCACCTTTAATTGGTCCAAACGAGATAGCTCTCGAAACCGCGGTTCTTCTTTTAAAAAGGTTCGAATAATACTCAAGCCTTTTGGGATCATAGGGTAATCTTCTAGTTCCTTTTGTAAAAAAGGATATTTTGATTTCTTATGTTCAACATCGATAATACAAGGCACATACGTTTGATTCGTATGTTTTTTCAAATATTCAAACCGATTCTCGCCACTTACCAACGTAAAGCTATCACTTTTTTTATCCTTTTTCACCACTAACACGTGCATGCAATCCCACATAAACATTCGTAGCCTTTTCATTCGTTCGGTCACTTTAACAGACAAATCCGTCTTTATTTTATGCAACGGAACATATTCTACAGTGAATTTCATTCAGATACCTCCTGTAGACACACCTTTTTTCATTATATTGTCGAACATTTGAAATTATCCGTTTCCTCATAAAAAAACAAGCCTCCTTCTTGTCCTTATTAGAACAAGGAGACTTGCTTGTTAGTTACCTGCACCTCTATATTTCGTTACTCCAATGTTCCAAACGACGACAGAAGCACCAAAGAAGACAATGCCCATAACTGGTGTTAGAAAAGCATACTCATACCAGTCTTCACGACCTAAAAAATAAGCAGAAGGATATACACCAACGAAGGCAAACGGCAGAATCCACGTTAACACAAAGCGAATAACCTTATTATAAATATCAACTGGATATCTTCCGTAGTTCCCAATGTTGTACATCATCGGCATAATACTAGTTGGGCTGTCCGACCAAAAGCTAATACTAGCAAGTAAAACAAAAATCCCAGCATAGACGAATACCCCTCCGAATACGAGCACAATAAACAGAAAAGGATCATACCACGAAAAGGATAAGCCTAGCTGATTGCCGGCATACAGCATGACTCCAATACCAGTAAACACACCAAATAACGATTCTAATTCCATTCTTTCTAAAATAATTTGAAAGAGACTATGAATGGGACGAGTTAAAATCCGATCCATTTCACCTTTTACAATGTAGCGTTCATTAAAATCCCAGATATTAAAGAACGCTCCAAAGATCGCAAAAGGAACGAGGAAAAATCCGTAAATAAAGATAATCTCGTCTCTCGACCAGCCGCTTAACAGCTGTGTATGTCCAAACACGATTAAAATAAAGATTAGATTAACCGCTTGAAACAATAAATCGGACAGAATCTCAATGACCATATCCACTCGATACGTAAGCCTCGTTTTCATATATTGTGCAACATATTGAAAGAAGATAGATGCATGCTTCATTTCTACCCCCCCTGTACGATGAGCTGCTTCTTAGCGAGCAACCATAGAATTTGAATTGGAATAATAAGCACGATTGCCCATACCCCTTGAAATAGGATCGCTTTTACTATTTCTTGTCCCACAAAGGACTGTGTAAAAATCATACTCGGAATATAACTGATGGCCTGAAAAGGAAAGAACCCCATGACGTGCTGGGCCCACATCGGGAAAAAGCTGATTGGGATGAGCAGTCCAGAGAATAAATCGATTACTACCCGTTTCGCTTGAATTAATCCATCATTGTTAAAGAAGAAAAACGTTAAGACACCTGTTAGTAAGTTAATTTGTGTATTAATAATAAAGCTGAACACGATTGCTACCCCAAAATAAAGCCAAGTAGACAGGTTTACAGAAAACGTAATTTGAAAAATAAGCGCGACGATGACCATACCCGGTACGGAGAAAAACGCAAATCGGAATATCCCCTCTCCTAGTGCTTGCATCATTTTCATAAACAAGTAATGGTAGGGTCGGATAAACTCAACCGCTACCTTTCCTTCTTTGATTTCTTGAGCTATTTCTCGATCAATATTGTTGAAATAAAACGCTCTAGCCATCCAAGAGACCGCTACATACGTTGTCATCTGTGTAACTGACATGCCTTCAATCGATTCTTTGCCTCCGTAAATTGCATTCCAAAGGAAGTAGTATGCTCCAATATTAATACTATAAATTAGAATCCCACTATAATAATTTGTGCGATAGGCTAGCATCATGAGAAACCGAACTCGAATCATCTCGATATATTTAGCCATGGACCTTCCCCTCTTCATAGATGTTTCGAATAATTTCCTCTGTGGAGATTTCATGGATTTTAATATCTGATATTTTATGAGCAGCAACGACTCTTCCTATCACTTCAGATATAACCTCCTCTTGATTCACCACGTTTGCTACCCATACGTTCGCACGGTTGCCCTTCGTCCATTCCGCCTCAATATCCACAAATAATAGGTCTAATTTTTCCCTCGATATATCCATGTCCGAGAATTGGAATTCAATTTGTTTTCCTTCTCCCCACGTAGAACGTAGGTGAGCTAATAATCCATCATAGATGATTTGACCTTCATCCAACATAATCACTCGATCACATAGTGCTTCAATATCTGATAAATCATGTGTTGTAAGTAACACGGTCGTTTGATACTTTTCATTAATTTCTTTTAAGAAATTACGAATTTTTAACTTTACCAATACATCTAATCCAATCGTTGGTTCATCCAAAAATAATAGACTTGGGTTATGCAATAAAGCTGCCGCTAGTTCGCAGCGCATTCTTTGTCCTAACGATAGCTTCCGTACTGGCTTGTCCAATAGTGGAGCGATATCTAATGATTCGATCACATGATTCATATGTTGACGATATGTTTCATCCGGAACGTTATATACTTTTTTCAGTAACCGAAAGGATTCCTGTACAGCAATATCCCACCAAAGCTGTGAACGCTGCCCGAACACTACACCAATGGAGCGCACGAACTTTTCTCGCTCCCGATGTGGATCCATGCCGTTAACTCGAACAGTTCCCGATGTTGGCGTAAGAATACCTGTAAGCATTTTAATACTCGTAGACTTTCCTGCGCCATTCTCCCCGATATAGCCAACCATTTCTCCTTGACTAACTTGAAAGGAAATATCTTTAACGGCAGGTATTATTTTATAGTTCCTCGTAAATAAATCCCGGAACGCCCCTTTTAATCCTGAGCGACTCGAATACGACTTAAACTCTTTGCGTAAATCGTTTACTTCTATCACTTGTTTCATTTTTTTATCCTCCCACTAACACTTGATTAAGTGTACCGAAAAGACATGAGACGCGCAATAATCATGCCCATCTAAAGGTTTGTGATAAAAATCACATAAAAAATTAAACGCTTTCTTTATAATAGTGTAAAATACAAAAGTGAACTATCTTGTGAACCATTGAACATTTTGGGGGAGGATAATAATGAAGATAATAAAGGATAGACAACGTCCAACGGCTTGGGCTGATTTTAAAGAATTTTTTTTGCAATTTTTTACCATTTCTTCTATGGTTTCTGTCACGTACGGTTGTAAGGAATGAATAAGGTGGAGGTATGCTTCGGTGAGGCCAAGCATTTTAATTTGCTTTTCTACTTCATCCCCTTTTGTTACCTTGATTTCTGCGGTAGTAGACATGTGTAGTAGTGGCGTTCTTTTTATTTTTTGATTTGAACAATCATAAGATTTGGGATGGGATGTTACTCAAATTATACTAGGAAATCATGTAAATAAAAAGAGAATTATGTCGATTTTTATAGTGAAAAAGAGCACATCCTCCAAGAGGTGCTTTAAATAGTAATTTTAATAGGTTTTGAGCCTTCAAACTGTCTCTATTTTTACCCCTAAAAATTCCATTAATCTCTCATATTGTGTCTCTGCATCCTTCCATCCAAGCTGATATAACTCCTCTAATCGATCCTTCTTTTTCTCGACTCTCCCAACTGGTAAGGAGACACTTGGACGGATGACAAACACATTTCCTTTCATTTCTTCTTCCTCGATATAATCTAACGTGTCATTGTACAACTTATAACGGGTTTCTAGCCGCTCATTAATTTTGGGATGCTTCTTATACTTAAACATAGCAGAAATCCGACCAGGTGGGGTTTTTAAATATCCCGCAGGCTTAGTTAAAACAATCACATTTTTTTCAAAACCATCGTGCTGTGCTTTTTTTATTGGAATCGGATCTACAATTCCCCCGTCTAATAATACACGACCTTCAAACGATACGGCCGGTGCAACAAATGGCAAAGAGCTAGATGCACGAAGAATCTTTAACATATCCTCCCCATATTTATCCTTACCATAATAGGCCGCATTCCCTGTTTCGCAATCTGTTGTACCTACCACTAATTGTTCGGAGCTATGTAAGAACGTATCGTAATCAAAAGGCACAAGTTGATTTGGAATTTCATCAAAGATAAAGTCCATACCAAACAACTCTCGTTTTCTGATGTAGTTGCGCCACGATAAATAACGTTTGTCCCCAACAAAATCAATATTTACTGCTCGGTTTCTGCCGGGTTGCCGAGATAAATAGGATGCTGCCATACACGCCCCAGCAGAAACGCCAATAACATATGGAAAATATAAGCTTTGCTCCATAAAATATTCTAAAACGCCCGCTGTGTAAACACCGCGCATACCTCCGCCTTCTAATACAAGACCTGCTTCTTTCATTTTATATCCCTCATTTTTATCTATATATATCCATTTTACATTTTAAGTAAATAAAAGAATATGAAAAAGCTCACCTCATGTAAGATGAGCTTCTAAAACCTATAGAAGTGCAGGAGTTATTCTCCTCCTCCACCTCCACCACCATCTCCGCCAAAACCCCCATCAAAAGAGCTTCCATGATCATGAGACGATGAATCCGAGTCACCGAAAAAGAAAAATGGCGTATGACCGCTTCTCATCACATTATGATTGTTCGACCTTCTAGACACTTTAACCGAAATTGCCAACACAATACCAATCAACAGAAGTACAAAAAGGATTATTCCCATTACAAAAAAGAGCATTCCCATTTTTCATCACCTCTTTCTTAGACATACGTATGATGGCGACAAAAGTTTCCTAATTTTACGAATTTGTGACCAGCGATTTTGTTGAGCTCTTTCAATGAATTCCTTTCTTTGTGCGTACACCCTAATCACATCTTTTATCTCTTCTGGTTCATAGACGTCATCCTTATTATGACTCAAAGACTCATAGCCTGAACCACGCTGCAAATAATCAGAAGAAGCGACCGAATACCAATAGTCATTCTCCATGGGTACTCCCGAGATCATAACATTTATCAATTTTTGCCCATCATGGATAACCTCTGCACCGGATATATGGAGACGCCCTACAAATCTCCCTCTGAAGCCCGGTCCTCTTCCATCAGCTAGACAAGCTTGCACATCTAATGATTGCTGAAGTGCTTCTTTGATATGCTTCCCCTTAACCTTGAATGTAGTTGGATTCAGTGGAGATGGACAAATTTCAATCAGCTTCTTATTTGAGACGAAATCAAAGAGTCCCGAATTTACAATGCCACTGTTCATCAAACCAATATCACATTGAAGCATATCTTTTAGCCCATCCGCAATAAGGTTTGTAATCGGATTTTCTTCCACAACATCATGCCAAAGTGGAGTGGCCAACGAATATAACGATTCACTTAAAACCTCAATCGCCTTTTCTTTATTCTCTGCAAGGATTATTTTAGTTGCTTCGTCTTTTTCAGCTGTTTCTGTTGAAATGGTCTCAGAAGAAACTAATTCGACTTTATCGGCTTGTACATCTACTTCTACTATTCCAATATGCCCAGCCCACATACCTGCACTATTCATAATTGTTCCATTCACTACTTTAGCTTGTTCATAAAGCTGGTGATCATGTGCGGAAATGATCAGGTCAAGTTCTGAAATCTCTAAAGCTAATTCTGTATCAAGCTCTGTACCAATGTGACTTAGTAGAATACATAAATCATAGGTTCCTCTTTGCTTTTCTAATTCTTTTTTTAGTTGTTCTTTATAGTGCTGAACATGTATTCCTAGTCCATCATTAAATTCTTGAAGGTCAGGAGAGGAGCCAGTAATAAGAATTCTTAAACCCTTTTTATTTAGGATAATGCTAGAATGAACTCCTTTGATGTGAGAATGGTTCTTCTTTAATAGATTATTACTAATAAACGGAATGGAACTAGATGACGCCATATATTCTAACGTTTCCATCCCATTAAACATTTCATTATTTCCAATCGTTAATGCATCATATTCCAACGACTGTAGCAATTCAATAGCCGCCATTCCTCTTGTTCCTTGTAGTTCGATACTTTTGAAATCGGCAAAGTCTCCACCATCTAGAATTAATGTATCTTCATCGGTATGCTGACGAATTAACGTCGCTGCTCGCATAAAGCTTTCAAAGTTACTATGTACGTCGTTCGTATGGATGATTTTTAGTCTCATCGTTTCACCTCTGTTTCAGATTAGCTATAACCTATTCTACTCTACCCAGCATATTAATCCAATATTTTCCTGAAATACAGGTACATGAACGCTGTAACCATCCACCTAATTTCTTACAAATTACGGACAAGTCGAAACTATATTGCATAGAATGAATTTATGCCTGCTCAACTATTATATTTCTCCTTCTATTCTAATAAATATCGTAAAGGAGGTGTTAAGGACATGAGATTTTTAATTTTTAAAAGACTTCCACTTATTATGTTGATTTTTGTACTCTCAGGATGTTTACTAAAATCGAATGGACCGACTGAAGCACCTGATCTAGTCGAGGTAAGCAATTTCCGCGCGGGACCAACTACGCAAAGTGGTCCAACAACAGCTGTTGACTTCACATTTGATCAAGCAGCCTATTTAAAATGGAGGAGATCGTTCGAACTTTCATCTTATCCCATTGGATGGAGGGGATACAGTTGATGGATCGACCAATGTACAACCGAATAATGATCAAGCAGGCGATAAAACCGTTACGGTTCTTTTCTCAGGAAATTTAGATCCACAAGATTATGCCCGTGGTTTTGTCGATTCTCAAGTTGTTAACTCAAATGCTAATAATTCTTCTAATGAAAATCCGCTCAATATTAACCAAGCTGCAACCATAAGCAACCAGGGTAAGACAGATAACCCCGACCTGACAAGTGTAACAATGGATGGCAATTCCTATTTATTTAAATTTGATGAAGCACTTACAGATGATGATATCATTCAAAATTCCAGTGGGTTAAGATTATATTTCCCAGAAGCTAAACAAAACAGTACCATTCCGTCAGCAGGATCTTCGCGAGTAGAAGTTGTGGATAATAAAAACGTTGCGAGCTTACTATGAGGGAACAATTCCCGGTGATTACAAGCTACAAGATGCGGTTGGTGCTTATGCGGTGCAAGGAACTGTGCAAGCAGTAGATGGTAGTAGAGGCGCAAATAGCGGGAAAAATGCTTTTGATGAAATGACGTTAAAAAAATAACAAAAAGAGTCTAAGTCTGGTTAGACTTGGACTCTTTCATAAGTTAAAAATCGTATTGCGCATCTTTTTCTTCTTGTATTTTCTGGTATGTTTTCGTTAAAACCACGGTATCTTCCACTAATCTCTCTATTCGGAAGAAAACATCCTCATTTTTGATTTCTTTTAAATAAAAGTCTGATTCCTCAATAAACACATATGTTTGAACAATTTGTGCCTTCATATAAGCTAATATAGGCTTTAATTGCTGTTCCGCAATTAAGAAATGCTTAGATGAACCAGCCGTTACAAGTATGCCTACCACTTTATTCAGGAATGCATTTTGTGGAAGAAGATCAAAAACATTTTTTAATGTCGCTGGAATGGATGCTTGGAAAATTGGTGTCCCAACGATAATAGCATCGGCTTCCATTAGGGACTTCGTAATGTACCCTGTATCCCCTTCATAGTCCAGATAATTTCGTCCATCACTAAACTTCATATCATATTCGGCTAGATCAATTAATTCAACATCTACCTCTTCGTATTTCTCATTCAGGGTTTTCACAGTAAAGTCCATAGCAGTTCTCGTTTTAGAACCAACATTGGACCCAGATAACGCTATGATTTTCATCTTTTATCCCCCTATTTTTTTGCTGTGTATTTTCGAATGGCTGGTAGAATTTCCGTTGCAATCAATTCAATATTTTTCTCCAGTCTTTCAAATGGCATACCACCGAAATCAATTTGGGCAATATATCGTTGATGGCCAAACATTTCATGTTGATAAAGGATTTTTTCAATGATTTCTTGTGGACTTCCGATATTCATCACGTTTTGCGGATCAACCCCTTGTGCAAAATGCTGTTTAGGGAAGCCTTGCCCATTTGTCTTTTTCATCCCCTCATTAATATGAGGATACATGTCTTTTAATGCTTGCTGTGATGTTTCAGCCGCATAAAAGAAGCCAGCTGTTGCTACAGGTAGTTCTGCAGGATCAAATCCGCCTCTTTCTGCCGCTTCTCGGTAAGCATCAACTGTTCTTTTGAATACCGAAACTGGCCCACCTAAGTGTGCCATAAACATTGGAACACCCGCATAACCAGCCTTTATCGCACTGCCTGGTGATCCGCCAACTGCACGCCAAATCGGAAGAGAACCGTTTTGTGGACGAGGAATAACCTCTGCCTCTCTCAATGGCGCACGGAATTCTCCACTCCAGTTCACAACCTCTTCTTCATTTATCTTTCTTAACAAATCGAATTTCTCTTCAAATAATGCTTCATAATCCCGAACATTATACCCTAACAAGTCGAATAAACCAATTCTTGAAGCTCGACCCGCAACTATTTCTGTCCGTCCTCCTGATATTAAATCAATAGTTGAAAAATCCTCATACACACGCACTGGATCACTTGTACTAATAATAGTAGAGGAGCTTGCGATCTTAATATTTTTAGTAGCTTGGGCGATGGCTGCAAGAACGACCGAGTGCGCTTGGGTCGCAAAGTAATCTTGGTGACTTTCACCGACACTAAAAAAGTCTAAACCAGCTTGATCCGCTAGCTTCGCATATTCAATAATTTCATGAACTCTTTCTTTAGCAGAAATTCGTTCTCCTGTTATCGGATTTGGTAAGTGGTCTCCCAACGTATATATACCAAACTCCAACCCTTTCTCTGGATTTATACGATATTTTTCCATATGTTCCACACCTTTCATCTCTATGTTTAGGTTATATAAAATTAGTTTGACTTTTGCTTTTCATTTGATTGAATCAATATTATTATAGTGTATATGACTTTTTAAGATAAGTACGCACTTTTTTGTGGTATAGTATCCTGAAAGATACTAAGGAGGAGGGAAGGTATATGTCAAAAGCACCTGAAGAATGTCGAGTGGAAGATGCTCTCAATATATTAGTCGGAAAGTGGAAACCCATTATTCTTCTTCATTTATTACAAAATGGTACGAAACGATTCAGTGAACTTAAACGTAGCATGCCCGGTATTACACAAAAAATGTTAACAAAGCAATTACGGGAGCTTGAGGAGGAAGATATCATTGAGCGTGTAGTATATCCACAAGTTCCACCAAAAGTCGAGTACTCCATATCCGATTACGGCCGAAGCTTAGAACCCATTTTGGAGGCGATGCATGAATGGGGTAAAAATCATACGATGCATAAGTTACAGAAGCAGAAAAAAAGCTCTTAAGTTGATATAGGAATAGATTCCTATATAATTTTCTTTCTTTTACTTTCACACAGTAAAAATTTCCTATATCATACTACCCATCTATGCAGTATGATTTTGCTATCCATTATAAAATCATAGGTTAAAAGGAAGCTGATAATGAATCACATGAAACAACCAACCCTTACAGAGGATGAATTACTAAAACAAATCGAACAACTCCAAAATGAAATGATTCAGTGTGGAATTGAATTAGGTTTGGACCACCCCTTAACGATAGCTTTTAGCCAAGAATTAGATAAATTGATCCTAGATTACCAAAAGAGAAAATAAAGAGAGTTCACCTAAACAAAAAGTGAACTCTCTTTACATTTTTTACTCATTTCTCAATACAACCAACTACAAGACACCGGATTGTCTTGCTCATGTAATCACTTGAAGCGACATGCATAAGCTACTAGTAACGCATATATTTTTTTACTGGGGGAAATAAGATGAAGGATATTACCGCAGTGCTAATAAATGGTTCGACCCCACTAGCCATACAAAAGGCCCTACAGTCTCTTGAGTATGTACATTCTAGATTGAAAACGATTATGATTCTTACAGAACAGAATTCTATTCTACCTAAAAATATCACACTTAAGAGCAATGTACTTTACACTAAAAATCAAGATCCTGGAATCAAACTTAATGAACTTGTACAAACGGTGACCACAGACTACGTGTTATTCCTTCAAGATAATGATTACCTGTCCAAAACGGTAACACCCGATACATTAACCATTCCAGCTTCCAAAAAAGTTCTGTGTGCTTCGTACCAGAAAAGGAATGTCACGATCCATAGACCACTCTTAGTGAAAACAGGTTATCTTAAAGAGAAAAATTTCCATTCTTTAAGCCAGCTTCCTTTCAAAGAAGCCCTCTTACCTGCATGGCTTTCAACAGTAGCAGGAGAATTACAAGAATTTCGTACAAACTTAATAAAACAAGCTAGAGTTCAAAATACAAAACAAGAGATCGAAAAAGAAAAAATCATGGAAAAATATCAAAAGGTTAGTCATTCATCAAATGAAGATACCCCTTCCCTTTCTGTTATGATATCCAACTATAACATGGCAAACTATATTGAAATTGCTCTAAATTCCTGCTTGTTGCAAAGTTCACCTTTTAAAGAAATACTTATTATCGACGATGGTTCTACGGACCATTCCTATTCCCAGCTACTAAAATGGAAGGACGAAAAATTAATTCATTTGTATCAGCAACAAAATGGTGGAAAAGCACGAGCATTAAACCGTTTACTTCCTCATGTGACATCTGATTTTGTTTTAGAACTTGACGCAGATGATTGGCTAGATTCAGATGCAGTTTCCGTCATCAAACAGCACTTAAGAAACGTAAAAGCCGATACTTCCGTGCTTTATGGAAATTACCGGCGATGGAAACAATTAGATCGAGGTATTCAATTTAAAAAGATAGATAAAGGAAGGCAGACAAGGGGACTAACAGATTTATTAACGTATCGATTCCCTTTGGGACCGAGAATATACCGAACAACTAGTCTAAGGAAAGTGGATGGATTTCCTGTTATTCAGTTTGAAGATGGAAGATTATATGAAGATGTTAGTGTTTTAAGTCGCCTTATAAAATTCTCCTCCTTTCAATATGAAGATTTCACTGTTTATAATGTTCGCGAACACAACAAGAGTATTACGAAAACACATCATTCAAAATGGAACGACTTTCTAAAGCATCTTTAATATCGGAAAAGCGAATGAAGTGTCCTCTAATTCGATTGGAAGAGGACACTTCACTGTTCTGAATTATACATCTTGATTTTTCAAGAAGTTAAGAACTGTAGAAATTACTAAGTCCTGTTTTTCATAAGAAAGCGTTGGATAAATGGGGAGGGCAATAACTCGTTTTGACTTGCTTTCTGCTACCGGAAAATCCCCTTTCTTATAATGAAGGTATTGAAATGCTGCCTGCAAATGAAGCGGAATTGGATAATAAATAGCAGAAGCAATACCGTTCTTATCAAGTTCTGATACAAGAGCATCTCTGTTATCTGTTTCAATACAATATTGATGAAATGTATGGCTGCGATCCTCTCTAATTGGAGGACACCATATTTTATCTTCAAAATGTTCCGTATAACGTTTAGCAAGCTCTTTTCGCTTAGTTAAAAACGTGTCTAAAACCTTTAATTTCACTTGTAATACAGCCGCTTGCAGTTCGTCCAACCGACTATTCATTCCAATCCAAGCGTGGTGGTATTTTTCTAGACTTCCATGATTGCGTAGACTAATAACCTTCTCATAATATTCTCGCTTATTTGTAACAATGAGTCCTGCATCACCGAATGCACCTAAGTTCTTAGTTGGGAAGAAAGAAAAACAGCCAAAATCACCTATCGCCCCAACTCGCTGTCCTTCAAATTCTGATCCAATGGCTTGACAGGCGTCCTCAATCACGCTCAGATTGTATGATTGTGCGATATGCATAATTTCTTTCATATTTGCAACCTGCCCATATAAATGGACGACGATAATTGCTCTCGTTTTGCTTGTAATCGCTTCTTCTATTTTAGTAGGATCCAGATTGTACGTCTCCTGTTCAATATCAACAAAAACTGGTCTAGCTCCAACTTGTGCAATAACCTCCGCTGTAGCGAAAAAAGTAAACGGTGTTGTAATGACTTCATCACCAGGACCGATATCCAAAGCTTGAAGGGCAAGTTGCAAAGCATCCGTTCCACTTGCAACTCCAAGACTGTACGACGCATTTAAATACTTCGCTACTTCCTGTTCAAAATTCTTTCCTTTTTCCCCCAAAATATATTGTCCACTATCAATTACTTCTGTTAATTCATTCATGATAGAGGATTTGGTTAGCTCCAGTTCTCCTTTTAAATCCAGTAAAGGTACCTGCATGAAACAACCTCCTTCTTCCTTTTGATTCTAAATGCCTTCATATAGAATGCCTAGTTGCGTAATATCCTCTTCATTTAATTTGTTCCTTCCATCGAAGAACAGCTCACAGTTCGAAAATTTCTTGAAGTCCAAAGTCTCGTATTCCTTGTGAAAAGCTTGTAAAATAACGACATCTATATTTTCTATCATTTTATCGTTTACGGATAAAGGCAATACTCCATAATCAATTATTTCACTTACGGAGTAATGCGGGTCATTTACAAAAACATTTGCTTGTTTCTCTTTTAGCTGATCGATAAGAAGCAACGATGTTGACTTTGTTGACTCTTTTACATTCTCTCGGTAAGACAATCCTAAAATAAGAACATTTTTATTTTTTAAATCCCCAACCCTATTTTCTAATTTTGAAATAGCATAATTCGCCATACTGTCATTGATTTCTCTAGACAGTGTCGTTAATCCTTGGTTTAGGCCTTTATTAATAAAAAAGTAAGGGTAAATAGGAATGCAATGACCACCCACACCTATTCCAGGTGCATGTAAATGAGAAAAAGGTTGGCTATTACTTGCTTCTATTACTTCAGATATACGGACTTCCATTTTCTCAGCAAACTTTGCTAATTCATTTGCCAGAGCAATATTCACATCTCGATACACACACTCTGCAACTTTTGAAAATTCTGCTGTCTCTATTGAGCTGACTTCAATCATCTTACAACCGAGTGCATTCTGATAAAAAGCAGATGCCCTTTCTAAGCTCTGCTCGTTAAAACCACCAACAACTTTTGGATAACTATTCAAATCTTCAATTATTCGATTAGAATAAACTCTTTCCGGGCTATATGCGAGATAGAATTCCTCTCCCATTTTTAAACTTGATATTTCTTCAATCCTCTTCCCAAACCTATTTACCGTATCTCCTGGCGGAAGGGTTGTTTCAAAAATAACTAACGTCCCTTCCTGTAGACCTTTTCCGATATCTTCTACAGCAGAATCAATATATTGGTAATCAATTTCATTATTCTCCTTAACTAGAACAGGAACAATCACAACAACAATATTTGCTTCAGATACTGCTTCAACAGTGGAGTTCGTCGCAATTAATGAATTCTTTTGATGTGCTTCTAGTACTAATTCTTCTAATCCAGGTTCATTTTTTACATGAGATTCACCTCTGGAAATACTGTCTATAACTTCTTTGTTTTTATCAGCTCCATATACTTGGTAGCCATTATTAGCAAACATGGCTGCTAATGGAAGGCCTATCTTCCCTAGTCCCACGACGGCTACACAAGATAAGTGTTCATTAGGTTCTATTACCATCATTCACCCTCATTTCTTATCCAAATTTATGATATTGTATGAGGGGGATTTCTACTTGATTGGACGTTTAACTTTAATAGAATAGAAAAAGGATGAAGGTCTAACGAATCTACTATAAACGTTTATAAATATTCATATACTGATCTGCTACGACCGAAGCATCATGGTAGTTTTCTATATACCGACGACCTCTAGTTCCTAATTCACTCCACTTTTCTGGATGCTGAAGTAGATTTCTGAGGACATCGCATATGGTAGAAGGATTAGCATTGACAATAGGTAACTCCTTTGGATATTTAGAAACTAAATCATCTCTTATATAACATACAACTGGCTTTCCATATGCCATTGCCTCGGAACTTATATAACCACTCGCACCAATTCTTAACTGATCAATGACAATATCTGCTTTTGCTAGTAAATCTTTTGTTTCTTCATAAGAGTATCCTTCTATTAACTCGAATTGAAAAGAATACCCTTCTTGCTTTAAGGCGTTTACTGCATGTAGGATATATTCCGTTCCTTTCAGATCCCTCATCGTGGGAGCATGAATAATAAGAGGTGATTGTTTTGGAGTAGGATAAACTGGTTTAAATTGTTTGGTATCTATTGTGTGGGGAATTACATGAACATGTTTATAAGAATTAGAGATGTACTCCTCTAATTCATAATCTTGAACAATTGCATGATCTATATATTTAGATAGAGTTTCAAGGTTTTTATATATTTTTTCCTCCGTCCATTCCGGCTTGACCCGGACATAGGGATTATTCTTCTTTGCAACGGACAATAAACGGATGTCCGATCCGTGATGGTGTACGACCATTTTCTTTCCAGCAGCCTTCAATATAGGGAGATCTCTTTTATCTGAGAAAAATGTCTCTCCAAAATGAAAATGGAAGATATCATACTTGTTCATTGAATCCTTTAGGAACTTTTCTATTTGGCGTTCACGTTCTGTACTGCTTTTCTGATTTAACTTTAGGCTTTGATCCGGCTTGAAGTTGTAGGCATTTTCATAGAAGTGGCAAGCTGTGGCTTCCACTCCCTTCAAACGTAACGCATGACAAAGTTCAATCATTGGAGAACCATAAGGAATATGCAGAACATTCAAGTCCATCACCCTTTCCGTAAAATTATGATTCAAGTCATTTTAACTTTTTAAATAGGGATGTTCATCAAGACCCACCCCCACTCACTCTACTAATTGCTCATAAACCGTCCACAGTTTTTTCTCCATGCACTCCCAGCTAAAAGAAGATTCCATCACCTTCCTCGCATTTTGCCCCATCTCTATTAAATCGTTTTTCCTGGAGAATAGAGAGAGTATAGCTTGCGTATAATCCTCAGCAGTTGCTTGTAATTTATCAACTACTATTCCACAGTTATATCGTTCAATAAACCTTCCCATGTCTTCACACTGATTCACTAGAACAGGGACACCATTATTTAAATAACTGAAAAACTTGTTTGGCATGGCATACCGATTATTTAATGAATGCGTTCCGTCCAAATCAATCCATCCTATATCTACATCCGTCATGGCCTGAGGAATCCTCTTAAAATCCATCCAACCTGTAAAGATTATCTTATCTTGTATATGAACAGGTAGGTTAGAAAGGTCCGTGCCTTCTGTCCCTTTCTTCCAACCTCCAATTATTTTTACTGTTACCCTCTTTTCTTCGTTTGCTTGCTTCACGATTTTGATTAGTTTCTCAAAGTCCCCTCTATTCCTACCTAAGACCCCTTCGAATGCAATGACAAGTTCTTCGGTGTACGCTTTATTACTCGTTTCCTGTCTCATCGCCAGTGGAGGTGAATTATAGATTACTTCCACTGGAAGATTTGGTCTTAATTTAAGAAACCATGATGCGATAGATTCAGATACAGTAATTAAATAATCCATTTCTTCAACCATTTTCTCGAGCAGTTGCTGCTTTACTTGTTTCGTTCTTTGAGCACCTTTCATAAGAGGGTCTGGATCTAATTCATGGCTATCAAAAATCAACTTACATTCTTTCCCTTTACTTGCTAATTCACGTTTAATTCCAACTCCTGAATATAATGAGAAAAATTCATGAGCATGATAGATGTCCGCTTCTTGGTCTATTCCTATTCGCGTTAATGGATCATCAAAGCGAGATGGTGTTCCGCTTCGTATGTTATAAAGAAGCAGTTTTACGTTTTTTTCGTAATCCAATGATTCATAGGTTATAACTTTTATACCCTCGTAGTAAAAAGCGGATGAAAGAAACCTATCCTTAAAAAGCGTCCCATCTATATCAAATAAATATCCATCTCGTCGAGGCACAATCATCGTGACTCTATATCCACGATTCACAAGACTTTTTGCTTCTTTTTTAAAAATACGTGCATCTAGAAAGGGATGTTCTGTCACTAAAAAACACACATTTTTCATGAGTACCCCTCCTTTTGGTCGTGCTATCATGAAAGTAGATAAACTGTAGCAGTTTGGTTCGATTCAAACGATTTATATACTTGAATTAATCTTTTCTCCATGTGCCCCCAACTAAATGTATTCTCCATAGCTCTTCTTGCATTCAGGCTCATTTCTCTTAGTTTTTCCTTATTTAGATAAAGGTGCGCGATTCCCTTTACATACTCTACTGAAGTTGGATTTTGGCTATTAATGACTAGCCCGCATTGGAAGGTTTGAACAAGCTTTTTAAGATCACTCCCATTATTTACGATTACTGGAATTCCATTACTTAAATAGTTAAATAGATTGCTAGGCATGGAAAAGACATGGATAGACGATTCTAAGCCTACGAGCCCTATATCAACATCCTTCATACTACTAGGTTGCGCGCTGTATGGAACCCATCCTAGGTTATTTATCTTTCTTTCTAAATGGGTAGGAACTGACGCAGTTTCTCCATATCCCAGCCCACCTATTATTTTGAATTGAAAGTCGAACGCTCTTTGACAGGAATCTGTTATCTCATAAATGGGTTGTAAGGCAGCTTTTGTCAACCTTCCTTCATGAGCCACTACAAGTGGAGGAGCTTCTCCTCCTTTTATTTGGAAGCTTGTAGCAAGAGGAGGCGAATTATAGATTACCTCAACCGGAAGTAGAGGGTCTATAGCTAAAAACCATGCCTTCATTGAATCTGAAACGGCAATAATAGAATCTACCTCTTTTAAACTTTCGATGAACATCGCCTCCCATTTCTGTTTATAAACAGTCCTTAACAGCTGCTGGTCGGTGATAAACGAACTACTATCATAAATTAAATGAACATGTAAGTTACGATGCCTGGCATTAAGGAGTTTTTTGATTCTCTTTCCACACTGTAAAGACGCAAACTCATAAACATGATAAACATCTGCCTTTTCCTTTAATCCCAATTGATACAATGGATCGGTAAGAAGCTTATTGGACTCTCGTTCTTTATCAAAAGTCACTACTTTTACCCCGCGGTGCTTGAAAACTTTCTCACGGAACCTATCTGTGATAGGACTCCCATCTATATCAAATAAAAACCTTTTTTTCCGTGGTGCAATGATGACCACTTCATACCCGTGTCGAATAAGACTTTGTGCTTCACATTCGAAAATACGTGGTTCCAAAAAAGAAAGATCACGCAATAGCATGCATACCTTTTTTGGCATTCCTTTCCCTCCTTTTCCATTACATCTTCTTCATCTAATCTTTAATGATTAACATTCATAAACTAGTAATCATACTAATAATTAAATGTGATTTCCTGTTTTTATATGCTGTTTTATCTTTTAGGGAACCACTGAAGAACCAATTTAATATATTTCCACTCAATCACTACACGGAAAGAAGGGAAAATGAATGCAATTATATTTAGAGGGGAAAAACGTGTTAGTAACTGGAGGAGCGAGAGGAATTGGTAAAGCAATAGCTCAAGCCTTTGTAAAAGAAGGAGCACATGTTGGAATAGTAGCTAGAAATGAAAGAGAACTACTAGAAACAAGAGAAGAGTTGAATGTATCCATTTACTCTAAGGATTTAACTATACAGCATGAGAGAAAACAGCTTGTTGAAGAATTTATTGAGGATTTTGGCTCCATTGATATTCTGGTGAACAATGCAGGAGCAAGTCATGGACACGGGGCCTTAAGCACTCCTCCAGAACTATTTAATCAAGCAATGGAAATCAATTTTCTTGCTGCAGTCCACCTAAGCCAATTAGCCAGTGAATCTATGATAAAAAACAACGAAGGAGTCATTATAAACGTTGCTTCTATTTATGGAAAAGAAGCGGGTGGTGCCCCTTCCTACAACGCCTCAAAATCTGCATTAATAAGCTTTACCAAATCTTTAAGTTCAGAACTAATTAAAAACAATATCCGTGTTGTAGGAATTGCACCTGGAGCAATCTATCATCCCAATGAAGCTTGGCAAAATCGTTTAAAAGAAGACCCTAATTTTCTTAAAAAGTATGCAGAAGCCAAAATTCCTGCGGGTCGACTTGGAAAAACAGAGGAAATTGCGAACGTTGCTGCATTCCTAGCATCTAAAAAAGCTTCTTGGATAGTAGGTACAACCATTACAGTGGACGGTGGCCAATCAAAACTAAATTTTTAAGAGAGGATGTCAGCATTGGAACGACCATCTTTAGTGAACAGCACTGTCTTAGTAGTTGGAGGTGCTGGTTTTATTGGAAGTCACTTAGTTGATAAGCTATTAGAGGAAAATGTAAGACAAGTAATTATTTTGGATAACCTATTCACTGGAAAAAAAGAGAATGTAGTACATGCATTGAATAACGGTGCAAAACTTTATATAGATAATGCAGAAAACCAAGAGGCTCTTAACTACATTATGGAAGAAAACGATGTTGATATTGTGTTCAATTGTGCGACGAAAGCCTTAAATTACTCCTTTATGAACCCTTCCAATGCCTATTTAACTAATGTTCTAGTTTTGAAAAATTTACTAGAGCTACAGAGAAAAAAAGCATTCCAAACGTTATGCCATGTTTCGTCATCAGAAGCATATGGTTCTGCACAATACAAACCAATCGATGAACTACATCCCTTAGCCCCTACGACCACCTATGCTGCTGGAAAAGCTGCTGCGGATTTATTACTCCAGTCCTATGTAAACATGTTTGAATTAGATGCCTTTATCATTCGTCCATTTAACAATTATGGACCAAGACAAAACTTTGATGGACCACTAGCAGGTGTGATACCTATTACAATTAAAAAAATACTTCAGGGTGGGACACCTGAGATTCACGGAAGTGGTAAGCAAACTAGAGACTTTATCTATGTCATGGATACAGTTAATTTAGCACTAACCGTTTTCCCAGTAATTCCACCTGGTGAAGTTGTGAATATTACAACTGATCAACAAATGTCCATTAAGAATGTAATCGAAACAATATCGAATGTCATGAGCTATCAAGGACCCGTTATCCAAAAACCAAGTAGGACCGCTGATGTTGCTAGCCATAGAGGATCAGCAGAAAAATTACAGCGATTAATTGGTCCTTTTGACGGGACCCCCTTTCAGGAAGGGGTTAAAAATACCGTAGAATGGTTAACAAAAGCCATTAAAAACTAATCCACCTGTTGCTAGTGGAAGATGGCAGGAATCGAGTTAATGTTCTACGTAAAATACAAAACTTCCTTACCGGATAATTGATCATAGACACTTTTTAATCGATTCTCCATCTTCTCCCAGCTATAGATGTCTTCCATTACTTTTCGTGCATTTATACTCATAGTTTTTAACAGAGCTTTATTTTGGCTTAAATACAAAATGGCTTTAGCATAGTCTTCTGCAGTGGCTTCTTTTTTATCAATAACTAATCCACAGCGGTGTGACCTTATAAATGTTTCCATCTCATGGCATCGGTTAACTACAACCGGAACACCATTATTCAAATAGCTGAAAAATTTGTTAGGCATCGCATAAGACCGATTAAGTGAATCCTTTAAGTCTTCGTAATCAATCCAACCGACATCTACATTTTTCATATGGGCAGAGATCGCGTAATAATCAACCCATCCAGTTAGTTCTATCTTATTCTTTAGATGTTCCGGGATTTGAATGCTATCCCCATGTCTCGTACCGCCGATAATTTTAAAATGAAAATCGATAGACTTTGAACAAATATCCGTTATTGTCAGTATTTTAGACTTATTTCCTCTTTTGTAATCCATATTCCCCTCATAGCACATAACCATACGATTCTTATTAAACGTTTTAGGCGTGAAGCCTTGTGCTAATGGGGGAGAATTATAGATGACTTCTACTTGTAAAGAAGGGTCCTGAGATAGAAACCATGATTTTATGGAATGGGAAATGGTAATCACGTAATCTGTTTCTTTCAGCATCAATAAAAGCTTCTCTTTTAGATTTTTTCTTAACTGCTCTGGATTTCGGGAATCAAAAGGATCCGGTGTTAGTTCATGACTATCATAAATAAGTTTAATAGATTTATTCTTTCGTTTAAGCTTTCTTTTAACACCTATTCCAGCGAAAAGCGACAAGTATTCATGGACATGATAAAAATCTGCATCTTGTGCAACTCCTAATTCTGTTAATGGATTGTTGAACCCCTGCTCCCACTGTGATTCGGGGGAAAGCACCTTGCTTAACGGGGTTCTACTTTCCTCATAATCGTAGGTTACTATCTCTATTCCTTCATGAACAAATCTTTTTTCTAAAAATTTGTCCTTTATTGGTGATCCGTCAATATCAAATAAATAGCCACCCTTTCTAGGCACAACCATTGTTACAGCATAACCTAGTTTTTTTAAGCTTTTTGCTTCTCTTTTATAGATTCTCGAATCTAGGAAAGGGTGTTCGGATACAAGCATACATACCTTTTTGACCATTTAGCGTTTGCTCCTTTCTTAATTGAAATCTCATCCAGAACAACTTTTACATTATATTACTCCTAGTTTGAAATCATGTTCAAAATAACAGACATCAAACAAAATGGTCCTCAGGGTAAAGATTAAAATGGAAAGGAAGATGATAATGAAAATTTTGACCGTTGTCGGAGCACGACCACAATTTATTAAGTCCGCCATGATTTCTAAAGAAATACAGAAGAGCGAAGAAATACAAGAGGTTGTACTTCACACAGGACAACATTATGATACGAATATGTCTGAAGTCTTTTTTAAGCAACTTCAGATTCCAGAGCCTGCTTATTATTTAGGGGTTGGGTCTGGTCCACATGGAAAGCAAACTGCTGTCATGTTAACGGAAATAGAAGCGATAATGGAAGCTATTCAACCAGATATCGTTCTCGTTTATGGAGATACAAATTCTACTCTTGCGGGAAGTCTTGCAGCGTCAAAGCTTCACCTCCCTATCGCTCATATCGAATCTGGGTTGCGAAGCTATAATAAAAAAATGCCGGAGGAAATTAATAGACTTATTACCGATCACTTATCCCAGTGGTTATTTTGCCCTTCAGCATTCGCTATGGAAAACCTGAGAAAGGAAGGGATTACGAAGGGTGTGTATGTTACTGGTGACATCATGTATGATGCTGTTCTTCACTTTAAGGATATAGCATTAAAGGAATCTACTATCCTCAACGATCTAGAATTGTCAAAAAAAGATTACAATTTAGCAACTATTCATCGGGCAGAAAATACAGATGATCCCGAAAAGCTATCGTCCATTCTGAAAGCATTACAACAACTAGAAACACCAACCGTTTTACCATTACACCCTAGGACCAAAAAGAAAATAGAACAGTTTAACTTAACTCCCTTTCTTTCTTCTTCCATTTTGGTTGTAGAACCTCTTAATTACTTCGACATGTTAGCGATCACCTCTCAAGCAAAACTCGTTCTTACAGACTCTGGTGGATTACAAAAGGAAGCGTTTATGCTGGAGGTTCCCTGTTTAACTCTAAGGGAGGAAACAGAGTGGACTGAAACGATAAAAACAGGCTGGAATCAATTAGTTGGTACCGATACGAAAAAAATCATACAATTTGCAACATCCATTCGTGCTCCAAAAGAGCATCCTCCTTTATTCGGAACTGGTAAAGCAGCAGATGAAATCATTCAAATTCTAAAAAGATGTTTTGAAAAAAAGGATTAAGAGATTCAAAAAAAACCCCAGGTGATGTCCATCGGCATACATCATCTGGGGGTTCTTTCATGGTGTATTTCCGTACAAATAATCTGTCCACCTTTTTAACGCTTTCTTCAATCGATCATCCTTGGAAACAGCATTTAAAGTTGCTAGTAAGTGAATGTGTGTAACATGATACCCCCATTTCGCAACATTAGGATACCCACCATCCGTCGTGTAATGCGTCAGATCATATGCAGTTCGGTTTCCTAAATCATATAAGGGTAGCATCCGTTTCAATGTAATCATTCCATCGTTAAACAATTGCTTTGTCAATTTGTTTTCCGTTCGTGTAGCTAAATCATATAAACCGACTAAAGCAAACATAAAACCATTTAAAATGTAACTAGGTGGATTCGTAGGACATTCCTCATAAAAGGAATATTCATTTTCAAATTTAGCTAGAACTCCGTTTGGTGGAAACCTTTGAAATAAAGCGTTTGCTCTTAATGCTCGATTCGCGTAATTCTGATTACGCGAAAGGTAGGAGGCTCTGGATAATACGGACATCGCCATTCCTAACCCTATTGCAGAATACCACGGAGCTTTTATGTCTTTCAGTCTTTTAGGAAAATAAGGTAAGTTAAAATGATAGGCCCACCCTCCTTTAGAGTCTTGGTTATCGATCAACCAATCTGCGACCTTAAAGAACTTTTTTTTACTTTCTTCATTTTTATTTTTATGGTACAAGCTATAGTGCTGAAGACCGTATTGAGCTATTGTGGCTGGATTGTAATACTCTCCAAAAGAATAAATCGTTTTAGGAATTCCTTTAGCATCAAACTGAACATTCCAGTTCTCCACACTGTTCTTATCATAATGCAAATAATTACCGTAATACTGGTAGTCTTGAATATCTAGTGCGCGTAGCTTTGTAACATGTACTTTTAATGTGTTTTCGTCCTGTCTCCATTCACTTTCGGAATGATAGCCTTTTTCTATTAAAGAAAGTGGGACAAAAAATTCATTTCCGATTTTCTTGCCGATTTTCTCATATTGATCATGCATCACAATTTGAATATCTTCTATTTTATGAGAACTCAATGTCATCACCTCACTAAAACCTAGCCTATTAGTTTAATTTTTTAGCAGGAACTCCAGCTACCGTCACATTATCTTCTATATCTTTCGTGACTACAGTACCTGCTCCTACTATGGAATTCGTTCCAATTGTGATACCAGGTAATAATGAGGCATTGTTTCCAATTTTAGCCCCTTTTTTAATAGTAGGACCTTTAAGTAAATAAGGCTGTGCCCCCATGTACTTATCATTAGACATAGATACACAAGGACCGATAAATACGTCATCTTCTAATGTAGTATCCCCTGTTACGTATGCTAATGTTTGAATGGTGCAGGACTTTCCGATATTTGTATTTAGCTCAACAATAGCTGCTCTGCCGACAACAGAACCTTCTCCTATACATACATTTTCCCTTATGCTAGCTTGATCCCCGATAAACACACCTTCTCCGATTGTTGTACCAGCATAAATGGATACTAAATGCCCTACATGGGTATCCGATTCAACAACCAAACCCTGATCCAGTTGGTTGGTTTTCCTCATTCTTTTGTTCACCCCTGGTTTTATTCCTAGAACACAGTTACTTCCAATTGAAACATTATCCCCTATATAAGTACCTTCCAGAAGAACCGTGTTATGCCCAATGACAACATTCTTCCCAATTACGACTCCTCTTTCAATCACGGTATTACGTCCCATTTGTACACTTTCATGAATGTTTGACATGTTTTTCCTCCCCTTTACATTTGAAGAATTCTTTCCATTCTGTTCACCAGTTGCTGTGTTCGCACTTGTAAAGAGTGATATTTTCTAACAAATTGATATCCCTGTTCTACAATTTTCAGCCTCTCCTTTTCGTTAGTTAAGTAATAGGTGGCTTTTTCTTGAAAATTATGTTCATCTATCGCGACAAAGTGATACCCAGGCCTAAATCCTAAGTCCTCTAATTCCGTGAATGTAGGTGCTAGCAGAAGGGTTTTGCATGCAAGTGCTTCATAATACTTTAATACCGGGTAGAAAAGTTTAGAGGGGCATGTGAAGGTTATTTTTGCCCGATTTAGTACCTTTGCATAGCTTTCTCCGATAGCATGTAGCTCTTCTTCCTCCCCATTAAAATTTCGGTAACCTGGGTGCTTATAGTACACAAAATCTGCGTCACCTTCATAAGCCTTCCTTATTTTTTGTCTTATTGGATAATAATCGTTTACTGCACCTATTAATAGTAAATCTATGTCTTTTTCCAGTTCGTAATCCTTAAATAGTTCTGTTTGTACGAAATGTGGCATCCAAATCATTTTTTTTTCGTATTCAGGGTACGTTTTCAGGAAATAATCACGTACGACCGGTAACAAATATGGAATATTATGCTTTTCTATATAGCTTTTTCTAAGTTTTGTAAACCGATGAGCATCGTTTATAAATAACCCCACTGGAACATCTATGTGAGCAAGACCTCTAATTTGAGGAGACATCTCTTTCTCTATGTCATTCATGATAAGAATAAAATCAGGTTTTTTGTGAAGTTGTTTCAAAATGGTATCAATATGCCCCGATTTCCTCCAAACCTCTACATTCACAACGTTGGCCAGCTCCTGTTCTAAATAAAAGAAAGACCTATGAATAAAGCTGGAAGTATCGTGTGCAATAAACAAAAGATTCATCATTCCAGACTCCTTCTATCTTGTAATCTAGTTACTCACAATAGTTCTTCAGCCAATTTTCATTTTTCGTTACGGCTGTCTATCTCACTTTCTATTACATGCATAGGATATCAAATGAGTAGTATTTAATAAGTGAGGAGAATCAGAGTATGAAAGTAGGTGTAATTGGAACAGGAAATATGGGGGAAAATCATGTCAAAACATATTTAGCTATGAAGGAACATTGCCAATTAGTAGGTATTTATGATAATGACCCAAAACAAGGCAGACAGATTTCAGATAAATATACTATCAAGCAATTCCAATCGTTATCAGAACTGCTAAGGTCTGTTGACGCTGTTAGTATAGTAGTCCCAACTGAATATCACTATGAAATTGGTTTACGCTGTATTGAAAATAAAGTTCATATTTTTATGGAAAAACCGATTACAGATACGGTGGATCAAGCACTAGATTTAATCGAAAAAGCAGAGAAAGCAGGTGTTAAGCTTCAAGTTGGCCATATTGAATTATTTAATCCTTTAATTCAAACGTTAGCCGAGCAACTAAGCGATCAAACAATAATTGAACTCGATTTTCATAGAATGAGTCCTTATAACGAAAAGTTAAAAAATGTAGATGTGGTTAAAGACTTAATGATCCACGATTTATATATTCTTCAGTCCTTCATTAAACAAGATAAATTACTGAATTTTTTCAGTATGGGCCAAATCATAGAAAATACTCCGAAGCATGCCAGTGTTCTCACCAAATCAGAAGCTGGCGTAATCGCTAAGTTAACTGCAAGTTTTAAATCAAAGAGAAAAGTAAGAACAATCCAGATTCTTACCGAGGATGCTTTAATCGAAGCAGATATTTTAAATAACCAGTTGAAAATAACCCGGGATTTAGTTTCTCAGGAATTAAGAATTCACGATACTATTCAACCCTTACAACGTCAATTAACAGACTTCATTGAATGTATAAGGTCCGACAGAATTCCAACCGTAACCGGATATGATGGTGTAAAAACTTTGCAAAAAGCAAATGAAATAAGTAAAGCTTTACACCAGAAACAGTTTTAAAAAGACTTTCCATTAACTAACTGTATGATAAGAATGAAAAATTATTTCTAAAAAACACGTTCAGTTTTGACATGATGTTCTCTAAAGAAGAGCCCTAGATAATCGTTAGAAGGATTATCTAGGGCTCCAACTTTTCCCTCAAACAAAAAAGGACTCAAAACAATGGATGTTTTGAGTCCTTTTGTACGTTTATTCCTTCATGTTAAGCAGCTTGAGGAAAACGTACGAAGTTAATGGCATCTATAGAGATATACAACTTCGTGTTCTCGTTATATCCGTTGGTAATATCAATAACTAGTACTAGTTCTTCTGTAACAGTGGAAAGGATGCCTTCAATTAGGTTATTATCAGTTGCAACCTCTACCCTAGAACCAATTCTCGTAGCTAATTCCGCAGCAAATGTTTCTGCAAACATTTCAATTCCCTCCTTATAGTTCACTTACAAATTCAATTTTTTCGATTCGGACAAGAACTTGATCTCCCGTACTCTCAATAATGACAATATAATCGTCTCGTACGGCAAGCAATGTACCAGTAACGGTACCGAATGGAGTTGTAACCTCAACTTGTTCATTTAATAGACTTAGTAGCACTTGTCTAAGCGTTGTTGGGGTACCTGGGATAGAAGGAACTTCTCCTCCATCACCATTCTCATCCCCACCGCCAATGTTTAGATCTACGTCTAAATCAATATCTAGGTCAGCTAAGTCAACGCCTTGACCATTGTTGTTAGCTAGATTTTGCGACAATTGTCTTAACAACTGCATAAGAGCTTGTTGTCTACTATTCAGTGCCAATTATATTCATCCTTTCTATAATAGATTTCAATTTTACTATATGCGGTTTCTCTTAGACTGGCAGGGCACTTGTTTTATTATCCAAAAAATCCACTCTTATGCCATATAATAACTAGATTAAAAAAGGGAAGCTTTAGATTCCAGATTCAAATAGACTATA
The DNA here is from genome assembly GCF_007301515.1 of Radiobacillus deserti. Lineage (GTDB taxonomy): Bacteria > Bacillota > Bacilli > Bacillales > Amphibacillaceae > Radiobacillus > Radiobacillus deserti. Next base: position 610,546 of record NZ_CP041666.1, on the reverse strand, counting down.
ATCTATAGCACATAAAAGAGAGAGAAGAATAAGATGTATAAAAGTTAATTTGGAGGTGAAAAAATGGCGAAAGAGCCGAATATTCAAAATGTGGATGCATTTGTGGATTCCGTATTAAGAAAACACAACATTAAGTTACAGGAAGCGAAGCTGAGTAAAGAAGATAAAGAGACTATTTTACAAATAATGAACAATATGAAGAAAAGTGTGGAAGCTGTGACTCAATCTAAACCTGATAATAACTAAATACGTGATAAAGATGATTCCCAAAAGAAGGAATCATCTTTTTTTCATTAATCCTGGAGAGTAGAACAGCAAAATAGGCACTAGATGACTTTTCTATTTCTATTAAAAATAGGTGAATTATATTGGATACTTACCCTTACCATTCCTATTAAAACACATACTATATCGTAACTTAGAAGAAAGGAGAGTAAATATGTCAAGAAAATCTAGAAAAAAAGCAAGAAGCGCTAACCGAAGTAGAAGCCAAGGAAAAACAGTTATGATTAAAAGAAATAAAAAGTCAAGACTAGATGACTGTTTTGTTGGCCCAGAACAATGTGATGAGCCGACTTCCTGTTGCTATGAAGAACCAGTGGTTGAGGAAGCAAGCTGTTCACCTGAACCTAGAAAATGGAATGCATTAGATCCAACAGATTGCCATCCTTTTGATGAAGATACAACACAAGAAGGTGATGCAGTAGTGCAAAGTTCCCAAACGAGTAATGAATCTATCGTAATTAAAGATTCATGTGATATTGATGTTACGACTACGGACACGCAAGCTGCGTTAAATGTCCAAGCGGCTCTTCAAGTAGCGATTGCTTTGATAATTAGCATTTCTATCCTTGACAATGGCAGAGCAGATGCAGTCACACAGGATTTACTGGCTAATGTTAAATCTAGTCAGCATAATAAGCAACATGTTTATATTGAAAATTCACGTGGTGTTACTGTATCTACGATGGATACTGACATTGCTGTCAATATCCAAATCTTACTGCAAATTTTAATTGCCTTAATTGTAAGATTGGACATTCTTTAATAGGTATGGCCAATTCACAACTTAAAAGGTTGGTGAATTGGCCTTTATTTACATATTAGATATTTCCTATAGGTGCTGTACTTTCTGCTACTATAACCGCAGTATCTCATTCTAGTCTGCCTCTCATGACTACTCGTTCATCCCACTCGTCAGTCTCTCTTAAAAATTAGTAAGTGTCTATTTTCCAACTCAAATGATGATCCTAGCACGAAGGTATCTATGTGAATGGTACTCTCGCTTAATACAGGAAGTGCTTCTTCACCGTCCCAGCAAGCATACACAAGGATACTCTCTCCTTTTTTCAGTTCACGCTTCACAAAGTCCAGTAATTCCATTACACACTTCTCGTTTCCCTTAAAGGAATCATAATTATTGAATGCTTCAGAACGATGATAGGAAAAAGAGCCTCCTAATTCATATACAAACCTTTCACTAATCGGAAGTAATTCTTTTATATGGTCATTTTCGAGTAAAGTTACGGCTACAAAGCTAAAATCTAACTCTGTTTCGTACACCTTTACCCACTCGTCTTCTAGATCAGACAAGTCCATGCAATTTCGAAGGTCCGCTGGGTCATCCGGTTTTGGGACATCGGATAACTTTTTCCACGTAAACTTCTCACCAAAGGTTCCCTCTGTTAAGGGATAGTTTGCAGCAATATAGTAGTAAAATGTCATGATAATCTCTCCTGGTGCCTGTCACTCCCCGATAATTGTCGAATATTCGACAATTATCGGGGAGTGACAGGCACTTTTTATACGCCATTTTTGATTTAAATATATAGTAAACTAGAAATATTTGCTATATTTAACTTTAGTTCTCTCATAAAATAAAAGTATCTCTTTTGAAAAGAAAACAGATTGGAGAAAAATTTATGATTGTAATGATTAACGGTGCTTTTGGTGTAGGAAAGACAACAATTGCAAACGAACTTCTAAAAAAGTTAGATAATAGTATGTTATATGATCCAGAGGAAGTCGGATTTATGTTAAGAAGCATCATTCCTGATCCGATTAAAAAGCAAGAAGCAAAGTCAGGAGACTTCCAAGACTTACATCTATGGAGAACCTTAACCGTTTCCGTAGCAGAGCAATTAATAAACACATATAAAATGAACTTAATTGTTCCAATGACGATTCGCAACCCAGATTACTTCATTCATATCTTTAATGGATTTAAACAATTGGACAAGGATACGCATCCCTTTTGCCTAACTGCTAGCAAAGATACGATTTTTCAGAGACTCCGTGAACGTGGAGAGGAAGAAGGGAATTGGTGCTTCCAACAAACAGAAAAATGTTTAAAAGCTTACGAGGACTATGATTTTGGCGAATACATCGACACAGAACATATAGAAATTCCAGATATCGCAGACCGCATTTTATCTATCATTAAATAGGTGCCTGTCACGACCCGTAATTTGTCGAATGATTCGACATAATTCGGGGCGTGACAGGCACCGTTACTTCACTGCGGGGATTTTTATTTTTAGTTCGAATTGTTCTTCTTTGTACACAAAGTCTAAGAAGCCTTGATGTGCTTCTACGATGTCTTTTATAACCTTTGTACCTAGGCCATGATGCGCTTCTCCTTTTGTTGAGTGTCCATAGGAATCAAATAAGTGATCCACTACTTGTGTTGGAATCGGAAGGGTGTCATTTTTACAAATTAATAGATAAAGACCACTTCTCTTATAAAATTGAAGCGATAAAGTTGCTTTTTGTTTCTTATGTAATTGCCATTCTTCACAGGCATCAATACTGTTAGATAATATATTCCCCATTAAAGAAACGAGGTCATAATCCGACATTGGCAGCGTGGATATCGGCAAATCCAAGTCATAAATCACTTCCACTCCTGATTTCTTCGCTCTTCTATAGGCTTGATGTAAAACGCCAGCGACTACTCCCTTCTCCCCTTTTATAGAAAGATTTGTCTCTTCATAATTCTCTACAAGTTGGTTCAGGTAAGCTCTAGCCCCCTGCGGATTATCATGCTCTAGCATAAAATGGATAGCTGAAATATGCTTTAAGAATTCATGTCGTTCACTGCGCACGACTCGAAATGTCTCGTTCATTTGGTCAAACTGTTCTTCGTATTCGGATACAAGCATTATCGACTTCGTCACTTCTCGTCCCCATCGATAACGAATCCATTCTATCCCTATAAAAAGAAGAAAAAATATACCTACTTGCCAAACGGAAGCTTCTAAGAATGCTAGAAAAAGCAGCAATAACTGAAATCCTATAAGAACCACATTCCAAGCCCCTAATCCCCGCAACCGTAATAAAAGTGTCCTGTGTAAATAAAATAGAACCACAATGATCATCAGATATGATAGATAAAGCGCCAAATTATTTCCTAAAAATAGATACATATAAAGTGCACTTATAACCCCAACAATTCCCCAATACACGTTTTCCGATTTCACATACTTCACCCTTTAAAAATAATACTGCTGTAGAAAATCCACTTTTTCTTTTGTAATCATCGCCTGTGCTTCCATGCCTTCAAAAGAAACGGTGTAGGAGTTTTTCGCATACAATGAAAAGTTTTTCACATAATGAATGTTAATAATAAAGGAACGATGTGACCTTAAAAAATCCCGTTCTCGCAATTCCCCTTCTAACTCATTTAACGTTTGATACGTTTTAATCTGATTTTGTTTCGTATGTATTGTTGTTGATCGTCCAGAACGCTCAATAAAAACAATGTCTTTTTTCTGAATAATATGTATGTCATTTTTTTGTTTCAAATAGAGCCGTCCATTAATCTGAGCCGCGCTTGATTTCTCCAAAAGTCGTTCCACACTTTTTATCAATCGCTCCTTGGAATAAGGCTTCATAATGTAATCGTGCACATCCAGTTCAAATGCGTGTACGGCATATCCGCTATTTGCTGTCACAAATATAACGGAGATATCTAGGGCGTGGGAGTGAATAATATCCGCAAGCTCATAGCCTGATAGATTGGGCATCTCTATGTCAGCGATTAATAGATCCACCGCTTTCTTTTTTATATAATCATACGCCTCTTCAGCAGATTGTGTTGAAAATACAATGTCTACAGTTGGAATACTCTCCACAATTCCGTGCAGCTTATCTAAATCTATTAATCGATCATCCACAAGTCCGACTTTCATTATTTCGCCTCACCTATACCAAAAAGATTATCTCTATTTTACCATCATTAGACTGCATGATGTCATTTTCACGACATAAAAAGGATGTTTTACGACATACCTACTGATTCCACCATTGATTATTTGTATGATTAGCTCAAGAACTAATAAACATGAGGTGAATGAAATGATTGAGATTCATGAAGTGACAAAAAAATTTCAAGATAAAAAGGCACATGTCACAGCTTTAAAGCATGTTTCTTTTAAGGTGAAACAAGGAGAGGTTCTCGGTTTACTCGGAGAAAACGGTGCAGGAAAAACAACTCTACTACGAGCGGTTGCAACTCTTTTAACCCCAACCGATGGAACCGTGACCGTTGCCGGACATGATACCGTAAAGAACCCTAATGCGGTAAAGAAAAAAATAGGTGTCCTTTTTGGTGGGGAAACCGGGTTGTATGACCGACTAACAGCAAAAGAGAACCTGGAGTACTTTGCAATGCTTTATGGGATGAGCAAGCATGAAACAAAAGTAAGAATCGATGAGCTTGCTAAAATGTTTGGAATGCGAGATTACTTGGATCGAAAGGTAGGTGGTTTTTCCAAAGGGATGCGCCAGAAAGTTGCCATTTCCAGGACCATCTTACACAACCCAGATATTATCTTATTCGATGAGCCAACCACTGGATTAGATATTACATCTTCGAATGTGTTTCGCGAACTTATCCATCAACTCAAACACATGGAAAAAACGATTATTTTCTCTAGCCACATTATGGAGGAGGTCACACTATTATGTGACTCTGTTGCTATGATGCATAAAGGGGAACTCGTTCATCACGGATCCTTAGAGGACCTCTATGAAGAGGAAGGTAGTCGTGATTTAAACTATATTTTCATGAGTAAATTAGTTAGGGGGAATATCCACCATGCTTCGTAACATTTATATAAAAGAAATGAAAGATTCTTTTCGCGATCGTCGTACACTTTTGTTAACGGTTCTTTTACCTATTATTATCATGACAGGACTTGTCCTGTTTTATGAAAAAATGCTGTCTAATGACTCATCCGACACCTATCAACTTGCGGTGGATGAATCGTTTAGCACAGAGGAACATACTTTCCTACGTGGATTAGATAATATTGAAATCGTGAAATCGTCGGATCCGGAAGAAGCATTGAAGGAAGGCGAAGCTCAAGCAGCCCTTTTATTAAGTGATGATTTTATCAATCGTGTGAGGCAAGGAGAGGACGCTACGGCAACGATTATCGGAGATTCGTTTAGTCAAGATGCGTCACAGCTCATGGCACTCGTTACGGCTGGATTAGAGCGTTACAAAACTACTGTCATTACCGAACGGCTATCTGCGGAACAGATGTCTAATGATCTGCTTGAGCCATTTACATTAGAGCAAAAGGACTTAACGGATGATAGTAATGGCGTTAATATGCTTGCCCTACTCATCCCGTTAATCCTTACGTTATCTATCGGGATTGGTGCGAGTCCAGCTGGTGCAGACTTGTTCGCGGGGGAAAAAGAGAAGAAAACGATGGAGGCCCTATTAATGACTCCTGTTAATCGCATGCATTTACTTGTAGCAAAGTGGATGACTATAACATCCATTGGAGCCATCACTGGATTGGTGACACTCATCGTGGTTGCACTAGAGATTGGATTCTTAACGGAGAACTTAAGAAGTGCCGTTGAAGTATCCTTTGCGAATCATACGTATCAGATTATCGGATTTTCCCTACTTGTATCCCTTATCTATGCGATGTTCGTTGCAACGCTACTGATGCTTACAAGCATTGTTGGGAAAACGGTAAAAGAAGCACAAAGCTATAGCACGCCAATCATGATGGTAGTTGTGTTCCCTGTCATGATTACATCAGAAATTGGCATTAATGAATTATCCTTGTATCATTTTGCCATTCCGGTGATGAACATCTTTACAAGCTTAAAGGAACTGTGTTTTGGCATCATTGATTATCAACATCTTGGGGCTATGGTCGGTAGTAACCTATTGTTTATTATAATCGTCTTTGTCATTGGAAGGATTATGTTCCTGAAGGATAAATGGGTGATAAATTAAATCTTTGGTGCCTGTCACGCCCCGGATTGTGTCGAATATTCGACACAATCCGGGGCGTGACAGGCACCATTTCCTTTATAATTATAATTACTAAATCATTACCATATGTTAGACTAATCGAAGGTAAATATCGAAGGCAAAAGGAGCAATGAAATATTTTGAAGAACTCTCTTTCAACCATCACCCCTTCTTACGATCCATGGGAAGCCTATATGGATGTAGAAGAACATGGAAACATGACATTATCAAATATTGAATTTACAACGACGACCCTTTGTAACATGCGCTGTGCGCACTGTGCTGTTGGTTATACGTTACAAGCAAAGGATCCGGATGCCCTTTCCATTGAGCTTATTCTAAACAGATTAGAAGAAATCCAGCATCTGCGCACACTAAGTATTACTGGCGGGGAACCAATGATGTCTAAAAGATCAGTCAGAGAATATGTGCTACCTTTACTAAGATACGCCCACCAACGTGGCGTCAAAACACAGATGAATTCTAATTTAACGTTACCTTACAATCGTTATGAAGAAATTATTCCTTTTCTAGATGTCTTACATATCTCTCACAACTGGGGTACAACAGAAGAGTTTGTTGAAACAGGATTCGCTAACATGGAGCGCAAACCGTCCGTTGCACATCGAGAAAATTATTATCATAAGATGATAGAGAACTCTAAGCGACTCTCGGCAGATGGCGTACTTGTTTCAGCGGAAACGATGTTAAACAAACGCACGTTTCCGTACCTGGAGCATATACATGATCAAGTTAGGGAAATGGGTTGTACACGCCATGAGATTCACCCTATGTATCCAGTCGACTTTGCTAGTCAGCTTGAGACACTAAGCCTAGAGGATACTCGAAATGCGATTACACGTCTGCTCAATCATCGAAAGGAAGAGGTATGGATGCTGTTCGGTACATTACCCTTCTATCCATGTAGTTCCTCTACAGATGACCTAAAATTGTTAGAAAGACTGTACGCAGAAAAAAATGTAACTGTAAGAAATGATCCGGACGGTCGTTCCCGATTAAATGTCAATATCTTTACCGGTGATATCATTGTCACGGACTTTGGAGATGAAGACGCATTAGGAAACATCCAAGACACTGCACTCACAACCGCTTTTTCTCGGTGGCTATCCACTAAAACGGCGAAAAGCATTAACTGCCATTGTCCTGCCGTAAAATGCTTAGGACCAAATATTTTAGTGAAAAACACTTATTATCCAGATACCGACTTTCAAAGTAGAAAAACTAATTTACATCTATATAAAGAAGCATAATGCTAGGATTGCACCCCAAATTTTGGAGGTGCTTTTCTTTTTGACTTTTTAAGTTTACGATTAGAATGAATTTTTTAATTTTTATCCATAACATCCCCGCATAAGACATATTGAATGAAAGACAAGCATACCGGACAGAATAGGATTGATTTAAAAAGTTAGGAGGTGCGAGAGAATTGATAGAATTCAACGAAGTTAATAAACAATTCCAGGATGGATTCAAGGCCCTGAGGAATGTCACATTTAAAGTAAAAGAAGGGGAATTGCTTGTACTCATTGGTCCAAGTGGTTCGGGAAAAACGACAACGATGAAAATGATTAACCGACTGATTGAACCAACTGGTGGCACCATTTCTATTGAAGGAAAGGATATTTCAAAGGAAGATCCTGTAAAGCTTCGACGTACCATTGGATATGTAATTCAGCAAA